>NZ_PYNY01000030.1:0-36880 GCF_003026135.1 Photobacterium sp. GB-36
ACACAGGTATTGGTATTCCAAAGAATAATCTTGATGCTATTTTTGATGATTTCTTTACACATGGTAAAAAAAATAGCTCAGGTTTAGGTTTGCCTTTTTGTAAAAAAGTGATCACAGCATTTGGTGGGGTAATCAGCTGTCAATCCAAGTTAGGTGAATGGACTGAGTTCACTATACTTTTACCTAAAATCGATTCAAAATCAGTCAATAAGCTAAAGTATGAGTTAATGTCTAAAAAACGCCTATTATACATAGGTGATAACAACAGTGATGTTTTTGAACTTCAGAAAAACTCCTTTTCTCATGGCTACAATTTTAACACGACTAGCCCATTTAAATTAATTGACATGTCTCTTGATCAAGTAGATATGATTATTGTTAATCTGGATAGTTACACTGAACATGATTATTACTTCTCTAAGTTACAAGATAAACTCGCATTATTAACAACGAAAGTCTTGTATTTATACCGTGAACCTAAAGCAATAAATTTAATATTAAATGAAAAAATTAACTACAAACTAATCAATGCTAGTAAAATTGAGAATGATTTCACTGATCATATCTGTCGATTCTTTTTTATTCACTTTAATAATCCAAAAAGTACACCACGATCTACAACAGAGACAAAAAGTATTCTACTTGTAGACGATAATATGTCATTACGCATGTATACAGGAATACTCCTGCAACGCAGTGGCTTTCATGTTATTCATGCCGAGAATGGTATTAATGCACTAAAAAGTCTTGAGCTAAGTCAAGTAGATCTTATTATGATAGATTTAGAAATGCCTTTAATGGGAGGCTTAGAAGCAACAAAACAAATTCGTTCAAATAAAAGATATGAATCACATAAAAATACCCCCATTATTTGTTTCTCAGCCTCACTTGATGAAAAACAACAGCAAGAGCTTAGCAAAGTCGGTATGAATGGATTTATTTTCAAACCTGCAACTAAAGAGCAAATATTTTCCAGTATTGAGCGCTTTATTAACTAGAATACACTTACCCACTATCGTTTACGTAAACGTAAAGCAATAATGGGTAAGAATTTATTCTATTACTTTAACGATAGCTCCTCTCGCATCTCTCGACACACAGTAAGTAACGTCGATATTTGTTCGTCACTCACATCACTATTTAAAGAAAAGCGGATCACATTTTTATTTTTAGGGGTCGCTGGTGAGCAGAACACAGAACCAAATACATCTCGAGATTCTAAATAATCACGGATCACTTCTGTATCTTCATCATTACCACTTTCAAGTGCAATAATTTGTGACTGGCTCTTAATCTTATAACCAAGATTAACTAAACCACTACGTAATTTCTCAGACTGAATAAACAGCTGGCTACGCTTATCGTCTGCATCTTTAATGACATCCAATGTCGCTTTTAAGATTTCTAGCTCATGATTTAACAGTGCTGAACTGAAAATGGCAGGATACGCCGTAAATGGGAACGATTTCGCTACATCTTTACTGCATAAAATCGCTCCTGCTCGGTAAGCGAAGGCTTTTGCTAAACTCGCCGTTAAGAAATCAACTTGATCGGTTAAGCCTAATTCAGCGACTAATCCTGAACCATTTTTACCGTGTGTGCCCAGCGAGTGAGATTCATCTACCAATAAGGCGCAACCATAACGATTAGCTATTTCAACTAAATCATGCAATGGTGCAACTGTACCGATTGTACTGTACACCGAATCAACCATGATTAACCCAGGACCTTCACGTTTAATTTGCTTTTCAAGATGACGCATATTGTTATGCAGAAATGTTTGAATATTTCCCTCTGCACGTTTTGCTCCATCCCATAACGACATATGAGCAAAGAAATCGATATAGATCGGTGTACCTTTAGGGATCAGAGTTTGAATTAATCCGACATTTGCCGCCCAGCCCGACTGGGACAGCACACATTTTTCAAAACCTGTTAACGCAGCTAATTGTTCTTCAAATGTATCGCCACTTTCAGCTTGATGCTGGAAGACCGCAGACATCACTACTTCATGTTTATGATCTGTGATGGCTTTTAAGTGCTTCTGACGAATATATTCATGCCCTGTGATGGCGAGATAATCATTACTTTGTAATGTAATTGAAATATCGGAGGGAATTTTACCTAATACTAAGTGCTTTTTATTTTTTCGGGAGTAAATATCTGCCTCTAGATGGGCATCAATTTTTTTTTATAAAGTTTGGAAGTGATTTTACGTTAATATTTTTCATTTTTATTACTCTTACTTTTGTTAATAGGAGTAACAATATTAACAATAATACTTTCCTCATTCTAAATAATAATATTATTAATCATTTTTTTCATAAAAAATTAACATTAATCTCACTAACTAATTTGTTTAAATTTACAAATAGTCATATTTAAATAACTGCATTTTATCTGTAAAATATCACTTCTTTATTTATAAATTAGTTAATAATATGACATACAACGCTGCTATTTTCGACATGGATGGTTTATTACTCGATACAGAGCGTGTCTGTATGGATATATTTAAACAAACCTGTCAGGACTTTAACCTTCCCTACCTTGAACAGACCTACTTAAATATCATTGGACGCAATGAGGCTGGCGTTGAAGATCTATTACGAGTCAGTTATGGCGAAACCATGGACTACCCTGTATTTCGCAAGCAATGGAAACAGGCTTACTTAAACATTGTTGAAAATGAAGCTATTCCTGTAAAAGATGGTGTTATTGATCTACTTAATTGGTTACAAACACAGAATATACCTATGGTTGTAGCAACCTCCACCAATCGGCAATTAGCATTAAAAAAATTAGCTATGGCTGGTTTAAGTGGCTATTTTTCAGCGGTGACAGCTGGTGATGAAGTGACAAATGGCAAACCTGATCCTGAGGTTTACTTACTCGCAGCAAAGCGTTTAAACGTGATCCCTAGTATGTGTATTGCTTTTGAAGATTCAAATAATGGTGTTAAAGCTGCAGTTTCAGCTGGCATGCAAACTTTTCAGATAATTGATTTAGTGCAGCCCAGTGAAGAGGTAAAAGCATTAGGTCATGGAATATATACATCAATGAATGAAGTACTTACAAAGCTTAAACAGTAACTCATCACAGATAAAGATAAGGGCTATCACCATCCAACTGCGATGCCCTTTTCTTATATTGACTATACCTATAATTCAGCACCCAATTTTTCGCGACAATGTGGCTCAGAAAAGTCTAATACAGGCCCTTTAGGAATGATACGCGTAGGGTTAATGGTTTCATGGCTGCCATAGTAATGGGCTTTGATATAATCAATATTCACCGTGTCCGCAATACCGGGAACTTGGTATAAATCGCGTAAATATCCCCAAATGTTTGGGTAGTCGACCAAGCGTTTAAGATTACATTTAAAGTGTCCTACGTATACTGCATCAAATCGTACTAACGTGGTAAATAAACGCCAGTCAGCTTCTGTTATTTTATCGCCAAGTAAGTATCGATTTTCCGTTAAACGCGCTTCAATCGTATCTAACGCATTAAACAGTGTTACAACGGCTTCGTCATAGGCTTCTTGAGTTGTAGCAAAGCCAGCACGGTATACACCATTATTTATATTTACATAGACAAAATCATTTAAGGCATCAATTTCTGTTTGTAGTGCTTCTGGGTAAAAATCATTGCTATTTGCGCCAACATCATCAAAAGCACTATTGAACATACGAATAATTTCGGCTGATTCATTTGTTACTATGGTTTGATTTTGTTTATCCCACAGCACAGGTACCGTAACTCGCCCTGTATAATGAGGATCTGCATGGGTATAAATTTGATGCATAAACTCAGCATTAATGATGGGATCGACAACTACATCATCACCTAATGCAAAATTCCACCCGTCCTCGCCCATGAAAGCATTAACTACAGACATTGAAATCAAGGGCTCTAACCCTTTTAATTTACGATAAATAATCGCTCGATGCGCCCAAGGGCAAGCAAGGGAAACGTATAAGTGATAACGATGAGGTTCAGCTTTAAAGCCCGCTTCTCCAGAAGGCCCCGCTTGGCCATCTTTCGTTACCCAATGACGAAAGCTTGAAGCTTTTCGTTCAAACTTGCCTCCCGTCGATTTAGTGTCGTACCAATCAGTGTGCCATTTCCCATCCACTAATAATCCCATACTTCCCTCTCATCAATGTTCTTTCTTATTAATCAACCTAATACATAGACGCCTATTTTCAAACTTTAACGATTCACTTAGCGTGATTGATCAACCTGATTGGCGTGCTGCTCTATTTGTTTACAAAACATTGAGCTATATAACAATAATAAATAGTTAAAATAATTACTTACGTCTTTATCGCACCTTGAAGTTACATCGCAGGGTATTGTTGTGATAATTTGCTCACATCGCGCATTTAAAAATACATACAAAGGCAGATTATGTTTAAAAAATTAAAAGCCTCATTAGGTATTGGCTCTGCAAAAGTAGACACTATTTTGCATAATCCTTCACTTTATCAGGGAGATATATTACAAGGAAATGTGCATATTAAAGGTGGAGATGTAGAACAAGTCATTGATGCTATTTCATTAAAGCTTTGTACTGAAATGAAAGTAGAACTAGAAAATGGCCACAGCTATCAAACCTTTGTGTTAGGAACGATAAAAGTTAATCAACCTTTTACGATTCATGCCAGTGAGGAGAAGTCGCTGCCTTTTGAATTTAAACTGCATGATGAAACACCTATCACCCAACTTAACACTCAAAATAACCAATCGAAAGTATGGTTAGAAACAACGTTAGATATTGATTTCGCTATTGATCCTTCTGATCGTGATTTTATCGAGGTAAAACCTCTCCCAGCTATCGCTAGTGTCATTGCGAGCATTGAGAATGCAGGCTTTAATTTAATCAAAGCTGATGTGGAAAAAGGTTTTCTACAAGGCGGACACTTTGCTTCACAATCGGGCTGTTATCAAGAAATCGAATTTCGAAATAGCGGATTTTTTAACAGCAAAGAAATTGAATTATCTTTTATTTTAGATGGCGCTGTCATTCACTGTCTTGCTGAAATTGATCGTTCTATGTCTACCCGAGGCGATCAATACACCTCATTCAGTATAAGTAGAAATGCATCCCCCTCCGATATTAGTTATCAATTAGATACGCTGTTAAGAATGTAGTTTAAGTATGATGTAGGAAAGTACAAGCTGCCTTGTTATCAAAGGGGATGTTTAAGAAGTTGAGGTTATCTTTAACGTCAGCGACTCATTAAAATATTTAATTTATCGTTATCCCCTTTAATTCCTAAGCGAGTTTATAACCTGCTGCTTGATATATTACGTGGTTAACATGAAAGTGATGTATCTAGTTGGCAAGTAATGCGACGAAGTACACGACTATAACTATCAATTATCGCAGGAGGTTTAGCTTATGAATTGATATAGATAATATAGTGTTAAAATTGATATTCTTAACGGCATGATAGCGCTGTATTCATGATAAATACTTCAATGTGAAAGGTATATTTGCAGTCATTGAAATTGTACGATTTCATTCGGCCCTGTATAACGGTTATTTCAGATAACGTCAAAACCGTACCTAAACCAAACGTTAAGAATATAAGTTAACAACATCATTATTTATATAAATCATTAGAGGTGTTACATGGGTATAAGTACTATTTTGATCATAGCTTTGGCTGTCATTATTATTTGGTCAATTAAAACATACAATAAATTACAGTCTGGTAAACAATCAATAATTGAACAAGCGTCAAATATGCAAGTATCCTTACAAAAACGCAGAGATCTTGCGTCCAGAGTTTTAGATATCGCTCAAGGTTTTGGTGATCACGAAAAATTAACTCATTTAAAAATATCATCGAACCAAGATGCTAGCACAGAGAGCTTAGCCGCTCTCTCTCAAAGTTTTCCTGAATTAAAAGCAAATGAAACCTATATACAGTTAATGAAACAACTCGAAGAGTTAGAAAATAATATTTCAGATAAACGAGAATCTTATAATGGAATAGTTAAAGTATATAACAGCTATCGTTCTAGCTTTCCTACAATGCTTGTTGCAAATAAACTAAGTTTTGAACCAGCACCATATTATGATGCTGCAAATGAAGATTCATTAAGTCAACTGGCAACATTTACTCGTGATGATGCAGCAGCTGTTAAAAACCTCATTAATGCATCGTCAAAATCTATTAAGAAATCAGCAAATAGTTTAAAAGATACTGCATCAAATAAAATTGAAGGCGCAATAAACTCTGAAATAGTAAAATCAGCGGTTGCCCAAGGCGATATTGCTATGGGAAAAGCCGTTGAAGTCGTCAAATCAAAAGCTGGAGAGATTAACTCTCCAACTGAAAACCGTAATGAGAAAACAAAAGTTTCAGAAGATAAATAATCAAATCCATTTCTTCTATATTGTAGAGTTGGTCGCATGACTAACTCTACAATCTTCGTTGACGACGCCAATAACAGCATTGTCTATTTAGCATTAGCTCTTATTATAATTAGTGCATTACGCTACTTTTTAGCAAGCTGAGCTACCCGCTGATTCCATTTTGATTTTTTATCTTCCGTCGCATTAATTATTGGGCCAATATAGGTCTTAGATACTTTTTCAAAGCCACTAAAACCTAAAATAGTGCGCTTCATTTGCTTGTAAATAGGATCGCCATAAATCCAACGATAATAAAATGGTGGCGAGTCCATTGTAACTATCAGCTCGGCCGTTCTCCCTTTTAATAATCGCTGTGGTGTTAAGTTTTTAGCTTCAAATTTAAACGCAAAATTGGGAAGAAATGTTCGATCAATTAACCCTTTTAATTTTGCAGGCATTCCTCCCCACCACAGAGGAAAAATAAATACCACGTGATCTGCCCATAGAAGTGATGATTGGAAATGCTGTAGATCTGGCTCTAGCGGTTGTACTGCTTCATAACCACTCACTAAATTGATATCAAAATCCATCATACTTAAATTTAACAGCCTGACATCATTCTTCTCGCTAGCTATGATATAGCTCTGCGCTAGTTCATGACAATAACTCTTAGCCTTTGGGTTTCCATTAATAACTAATACTTTCTTGCACATAGATGCCTCTCCCTTTTTGAGCTCAGCTTACACCTTGCCCTATAGGGAAGAGTCAATTAGTTTCTAAACACTTTTTAATATTGTCTTGATACGTATGGATCATCGATTGCTGCTGGTGCAATAGGTTAATTTGTTCTTCAATTGCTTTACTTTTCTGATCAAGAAATGTGCTTACAACATCCCAACTTAGTACTGTTTTATCTCCTAGCAGCCGCTTAAATTCAGCAAGACTAACCCCGATAGATTGTGCATCTTTAATCAAAATAACGGTTCTAACATGGTTATCATCATAAATACGATAGCTCCCTTTTCTTACTACTGTTCCCAACAAGCCTAACAATTCATATAAGCGTATAGCTTTGGCAGATGCTCCTGTTAATTTAGACACTTCACCGATATACATCACTGATCTCCTTATTAATTGTCTTCCTTGTCTATCTATATATACCCTATTTAACAGGGCCTTTCTCAAACAGCATTAAGTTATCGGTTATGTTATTCCATGGTGCTTTAGATGGCATAAAAATGAAAAAATGAATAGCTAGGCTCTCGGCTAAAGAGCCTAAACAAAGTTGATAGCTAAATTAATGAAATTTGTATAGTTATTTTTCCACCTAAACAAACAACTTAGTATTGAAAGTTATAGATGAAGTATCACATTAGTCTGCTAAATATAAATTTCAATAAAATATCATCTTGATACGTTATTATTTTGGATCAAGACCAAGTGCTTTGAGTACTTTAATAAAGTTATCACGACGACCTTGTATTTCATGCACTTCACCCGTTTCACAATGATCGGCGGGACATCCCCTATTTACAATGCCAGATACAGCATCAATGAAGTTATTTCCAACAAGGCCATCATCGACATATTTTTTCAACTCATCGTAATAATTCCAACTTTCATATGGACCGCCTGGATTGCTATAGGCTTGAACGGATGTCATCCAGAAAAATAAACCCGCTATCCATTTCAATTCAGGATATTCTTCAGTTGTACATATTAATTGAGGGTTAGAGCAAAGGTCTAATTTTGCATATATTGGATCACCTGGAGGCGCCATAACGACAGTATCGCTTTCGATAGTAGTGCCAAATGTACTTGGGTCAACATGGCTTCTACCTAAAAAGTGATTCAAGGTACCAAAATTTCTGCGACCTGTTGTTTGGATGACGCCTCTTCCCCACCAAGCGCACCCCTCAACAGATGTCTCAGAACTGCCATCCCATACGAATTTACCATCTTTCTGGCCTACATATACATTGCATGAATCACGCTCCCATGCTTGTTTGGTATGATCGATTTCAACTGGTGGTGAGTCACACCAAGAATTTGACAAATCCCATCGACCAACAGAGCCATTTACTAATAAGCCTGCAGCCTCGAGAACAGAATCAGGTGCGGCAAATATAGGACTAGGTGCGCCATACCACTTAGCGTGAGTCGTTGCTGTAACTTCTATTTTAGGTGTTCGTGGACAAGAATAAGGATGATCAAGATTCGTATTTTTATCAACACCGTAGTCAGCATATTTTTGTCCTAACTGACCACATGATGCACTCATGGGATAATCAACAGGAGCACCGTATTTTATTTGAGCCCAATTATTTTCATCACAAGCATCATATTGTATGGTTTCTTGCATAGATTGTGCTAAAAATGCAGCAATTGCGACTTTGGCATATTGAATATTTTTCTCATCTATTGCATCAATATCAGTAAGCCAAAATTTAGTACCAGAGACACCAATGTTATGCATTGTATGAAGAGCAGTTAAAAAGTCATCCCATTTGTATACATTTGAAGGCTCCCAACCGTTATTCGGCGTCTCGTAAAGAAGAACTTGATTGTTCATTTTCGTTGTAACGCTTATTAATTCGTCATTTAACGAAGTAATATTTGTTAATGTGCTATCCGAAATTGACATACCACCTCCCGAATTGTAGAGAGGCAATTTATTTTGTAAGTAAGATTCTATTTTATTCTGCAAAGCCATATCTACAGTATCAAACTGAATCGAAAATATATTATGGTATGCTGCGTGTCGAAGCTTTCTATCTGCTGAAGTCAAACCTAAAAAGTAATTACCAGCTTGGTTACTTGGTATCGAAGCTAGCATAGCAGGGACATTCAGAGTATCTGTGACTTGTTTAATAAATCGAAGAGCATTATCCCACTGGTCGTTATCTAATGCTGGAGTCATTGATGATTTACTAAATGCAACAAAATGAGCAGAGTACTCACCACTATAAAGTTCGTAATCTGTAAGCAAATTAACTACCGGTAATGAAGCCATGTTCCAAACTGAACGATAACCACCAGAGTGTTGATCATAGGCAAAATCACCAATTATCACCTGCCACCCAATATTTGCATCAGGAAGTAATTGACTAATTAGTAAATTATGTGCTTTAAGTAAACCTTTGACATCATCTGATAATGAATTTAGTAATGAGCTATCTAAAGGAATATTATTTACTGCAATAGCGTTAGTCAGAGCTAAATTTACAGGAATATTATCTAATGTTGAAAGTTCGTCCTGATAATTCATATCAAACATATCACTGGAAAGCAAAATAGTAATATTGCTTTCTTCATTAAGTAATAATTGTTCAGCCAAAGATTTAAAATGATCGGTTAAGTGATTACTATCTGTAAGTTGGTTTAAAACTGGTAATTCGAATCTAACAGTACTTGGTATATTTTCTGAAAGATTTAAATTTGGTGCCGATATAGAAAGATAATTTGGCCAATGTCGCATGTTAAGATCAATAGGATCTTTGGGGTTTGGCATTTTTAGAGAAGTTTGTGACGAGGGCTCTACGCCGTCACATCGTAAATGTAATGTCCATGAATCATCACTACCTGGTATTGTGTTTGTCCACCATGATGCTTTGTAAGCAATATCATCATAAACTACGATATCTCCACCATCAGCATGATCATTTGCAGGCCAGTTCGGGTAAATATTGAAAGATTGACACAGTGCATTTGTAGGAGTGTTCAAATCATTATCATCACTTACGTCTCCATTGTCTATACTATCTGAATCATCAACGCCATCACCTACACCTGCAGTGTCTGTACCATCTGAATCATCAACGCCATCACCTACACCTGCAGTGTCTGTACCATCTGAATCATCAACGCCATCACCTACATCTGCAGTGTCTGTACCATCTGAATCACCAACGGCATCACCATCACCTACAGTCTCTGTATCTTTTGAGTCATCATTAACAATAGGGCTATCGCCATCCTCCAAAATAACTACATCAGGATATTTGTCCTTAACACACTTTTCGTACCCACCTATATCAAACGTTGTGTAAGCTGTTTGATAGTTAACTAATTTACATTTATATGGGCTTGACCAATCTTGCTCCCAATAAATAGGAACAGAGCCGGAACCACCGGTAACATCAGAGAATTGAGCCATATTTTTACAACCAAGCACCTCATCGGCTGGAGTTGTCACTGATAAGTAATTAGCAAATTCGTTATAATAATTTATACGATTTTGAGCTCTCGCATCTTCGTTACCAGAGCCGCATTCAAGCCCACCATTTATTATGTGAATGGTCATACCGAAACCGTTATTTAAACCTGCATCGATATCAGCTTGATTAGGTGTCCAAGAGCCATCAATGACACTCAACATTGATGGTTTAGGTGGCTGTGGATAGACATAAAAGAAGATAGCAGAAGCAATATTAAGCCAGGTATCAGCTACCATCTCTGGATTATTAAGCAATACAGACACATCACCGTACATCGCGTTAGAGAAAGGTCCGTAGTTATAGTTGTAACTTAATTGTTTAGCCCCACGACCAAAATAGGACTTGTAGTCACCGTTTTCAAACTTACCACACGGCCACACTCGACTGGCAAAATCGCTAGAAACATCACAATTGCCGTTGTATCCATCTCGTGAGGTTTCAGTCCATCCCATCTCTCGAACGTAGTGCAAGCCTTGTTTCCATGTATCACCATCATATTCAGAGTTTTTACCGGTTTCCTGCACAAAATGAGCAAACATAGTTGCGAGTGACTTACGACAAATAGCGTCGCTATCACGTCCATCGGTGTAGGTATCACACAATGCAGGGAACTTAGCGACAGCCTTTAAGAAGTTAGTATAAGAGTATTCAGGCGCAGCGTGAGAAAACAATTCATCCCAATTACTTTGATTAAACATGCTTTCAACACGCTTGACGTTATCAGGGTTAGTTGTATTTAGTGGGGAGACTGCCTCAACAATAGTATTATCCCGTGTTCTGAGTAGGCTTTTAGCAGCATTAATACTTTCTTTGTATGCACTTTCTGCATTCGTTTGATGTTGATTGAGCTCTGAACGATAAATAATGTGAGAATCAGGAACCACATTTTGATCTAGATCTGGTGCTGGAGTTGTATCTGTTCCAGTTCCAATGTCTACGATTATACCATCCACTACACGAACAGTTTGCCCTGGCGAAGGAAGGCTAACGGCTGCATTGAGGATAGTAGCAATGCTACTACCTGAACCACTACCAGATGAGAAATTATTGAGTCCACTATAAAGCTCTGCACACAAATTCTCTTCGTCATCTTTAAATGGAATACCGCAGGCGGAGTAGGTTATCGCACGCTCAGATGGCACATCACCATTAAGACCAAATCCATCTTGCATTGCGGTAACAATGCGACCATCATCTTGCTCAATAGTCCAAACGAAAGCGCCCGCTAACCCCAAAACATCAGCCAACTTCGCTTTCATATAGGCGGTTCGTGCCGTGTCTATCGAAATGTAATCGCCAGTGACTTTATTGAAATATACATCAGCGTGAGCTTCAAAATCGCTATAAAGTGCAAAATCGCCACGCCCCTGTAGATCTTCACCAGCTACATTGCGCCAAAGATCGTAGCCTTCCACTACTCCACTTTCAAACGTACCTGACGATGGTGATGTAGAGGTTTTCGTCCCGCCAAGCGCACCTTGCTGATTGATGGTTAAATCAAGAGATTTAAAACCTCGACCGTAATTGGCAATCCCCATCAATAAACGATCACGCTTAAAACCGGCTTGCTCAAATAACTTGATAGCGGCATTGACACTCCACCGTGTATCATCGTCATTAGGTATTCCCCCTGTTAGTGAAGAGGACGGCATCACACTCGTTTGATGACCAATTTTATCATCCCATGCGCCGAAGTAGTCGTAATTCATCATATAAATGTAATCAAGACAGCCTTGGTCATAGATGGTTTTATAATATGCGCCGATATGACCAATATATGTTTTCGTTGCCCCTACCGCACTAGATACTTCAATGTCATCACCAAGGCCTGCCTTCACAGCACAGACCAAGTCCTTAAAATATTGACCATCATTTGATGTGAATTTACCCGAAGCACCACCATGACCAGGAAATTCCCAGTCGATATCAAAACCAGTAAAGCCATATTTATCTTGTAATTCTTTTAATGAATTAACGAAGGTTGCAATATGTACCGGATTGGCTGCCATGCGATGGAATGGCTCTGACATAGTCCAGCCACCAATACTGGCTGAGATGCTAATGTTAGGGACTCGTTTTTTAATGTAATCGAGCTGTTCAATAATCCCCTTACTAAAACCATCAACATAAGGGTTACCCTTTTGGCGAGAACTGACGCTTAAACCAAAGTCTGCCCATGGATCTAAAAAGACCACCTCAAAATCTTTTTTACCTTCCGCGGCACACTGCGCTCGAATTTTTCCAGAAAGCGAACCTTGATCACCACAAATAGCTAAAAATGCAAAAACCAGTTTGTTATAGGGAAAGGTATCATCTTTTAGTAAGCGTTCAACGTCAAAACCACGACCATATACACTCCAATCAGATAGATAACCTGCAACGACTTTACCTTTAAAATCACTCGGTGAAGTAAACGTCATATTCTTTGGAGTTTTACTTTGAGTCACACCACTGCCTTTCACCAACGCAGCAGGAATATCTGTGGGTGTATTGTCGACCACAATAGACTCGTTACCTGAATCGACAGTCTCATTATCATCAATGATAACTGCAGGGGTTATACCAACACTATTAATATTAGAAAGATCTTCTACACTGGTTGCATTTTCGTTAGCTATCAACTGACAAGGGTAATTAGTGCTATCAAGCGTTAAAGTACAGCTATCACTCGATATTGCGCCATAAGTGCCCTTACCTTGAACACTGGCACCAATTGAATTTTCAATATTAGGAGTCAAAACGCCATTCCAGCTTTTGTTGCTAACATTAATAAACGATTGTCCACCCACCGTTTGTAATCCCCCTCCGTGTGACCACATGCTAATATCATTCACATCAGCAGGCTTTAAAAACGTCAAAGTCCAAGAAGAGGTCGCCACTGGCGATATGAATTTGATCACACCATTAAACCCCGTTGACCAAGGTGAGCCAGATTTTTCTAAGGTAATGTCGATAACTGTATTTTGGTCATCGACAATTGGTTCTCGGCCAAGATTTGCCCCACTCTCGTTAACGTCATCGGTGATATCACCATCTTCAACAACTTCTTCACTATCGACACTAATCACAAAAGAACTGCCACCAACGTAAGTTGATAATGTGTCATCGTATTTGATGATGCAGCTATCATTTTCATAGCGGCAGCGGGTTAAGTCATTTACCTCCGATGCAATGCCTTTACCATTAAAACCAATGACTCGGTGTTCATCTTTTTGCAAAGGCTGGGCGTAATGAGGGATCGTAAACGTGTATTTGGTTTTATTATTATCTATTTTTTTCTCTTGAAGCTCAGCGCCCCAAGCACCGCTCATGCTCAGCTTTTCTGAAATCATCGTTATGGATTTATTTGCCACATCTAAAGGGGTGTCGGTAAGGTTTATCAATTTGATCTTACCGCTGTATCCAGCCCATGAATCACCTGGCTGGCCCCAAGAAGCATCATATGAAAAGAGTACCACCACAGGGCCGGCTTCTTTAATACTTGCTGTAAAGTCAAAATCGGCGGTTGGGCTAGTTTTCAATTCATCAAGAGCAAAGCCCGCCTGTGTTAGTTTATCTATTAATGTCTCATTAATAGTAAATTCAGTTTCAACCCCTAGCTCGATCACTTTCTCTTTGACTTTATCACTTGCAAAATCAACAGCACAATTTGAATCATTACAATCAAACGTGACTGCTTCAATTAGTTCATCATGACCACTTGATTCTACAAAGAAATCACCAAACAACAGAGAGTCAATATCAAGCGAAGAGCCTAACGCCTCTGCAACAGGATTGAGTATGGTTACAACACTACTGGCAACTTGATCGTACTCTCGCCTCATAGAAGCTAAATCTAATGCTGTTTCACTTTTAAGCAGGCTTTTTGCGATGAGATTGGTGAAAGGCGTTATCTTTACTGATTTATCAAAGTCTTGCCCAAAAATAATTGACTCGATAACAACAGTATCAGGTGATTCTAAATCTTTAACTTGTGCAAGGAACACTCTTGAACTCGTATCCGTCGACATTGGGATTGAAACTTCAAACTTACTCGACTCATCTAGCGTTATTGTTTCTAATAATTTCGGTTGAGAGCTATTAGTTGGATCGAGTTCAAACAAATCCAAAGAATGTCCTTTTAAACCAGCACCAACTGCCGCAGTACCAGAGACGGTTGCTTTACCTGATTGAGTTGCATCTGTTCCTGTATCAATAACTGAGGCGCTATTGTCATCAATTCCTGTGTCTATAACTGACACGCTATTGTTATCAGTTACTGTATCTGTAACGCTATTGTCATTATTACAAGCAGTTATAAAAAATACCAATATGAATATATTAAGAGAAATATACTGTTTCATGAGCCACTCACGTCATATTTCAGAATAAAGAAATAATATTCTTATTGATAGTATACTCACACTATTAGATGAAATGTGAAAATCTCGGAAATATAAACACATATTCGCAACATTTTTACTAAGATCTTTTGTTTTTAACAGCTCTATGAAAGTAGTGATATCACTATTTTAGCCAATTACAACTACATCAATATAATGGCGGATTAATATCTAATAAGTCTGACAACCATATTGGTAAACCTCTAAAATAAGACCAGTATTTATTGACTACTACACTTATTTTTGGCTGAATTTTTGATTATATTTCTTGGTATAAAAAATAAAATATAGAAAATAATTACATCGTCTAAAATAATAAGTTCATGGTGTTAGAATGCTAATACACTACTTCATTGCTTCGATCACGTATAACTATGTATTTATGTTCATTTAGAATTAGTTACATGTCTAACACTACAATCTTCGTTTACTCCCCCTAGAATATAATTTTCTATTTACTATTGAAGCTTAATACACATAAATATCTCTCCCTTTTTAAGCTCAGTTTACACCTTGCCCTGTAGGGAAGAGTCAATTAGTTTCTAAACACTTATTAATATTGTCTTGGTATGTTTTGATCATCGATTGCTGCTGGTGCAATAGGTTAATTTGTTCTTCAATTGCTCTACTTTTCTGATCAAGAAATGTGCTTACAACATCCCAACTTAGCACTGTTTTATCTCCTAGCAGCCTCTTAAATTCAGCAAGACTAACCCCGATAGATTGTGCATCTTTAATCAAAATAACGGTTCTAACATGGTTATCATCATAAATCCGATAACTCCCCTTTCTTACTACTGTTCCCAACAAACCTAACGATTCATATAAGCGTATGGCTTTGGCTGATGCCCCTGTTAATTTAGACACTTCACCGATATACATCAGTTACCTCCTTGTTAATTGTCTTCCTTGTCTATCTATACGCTATTTAACAGGGCCTTTCTCAAACTGTATTAAGTTATCGGTTATGTCATTCCATGGTGCTTTAGATGCCGTGAAAACATGAAAACTCGGCTTATGCGTTGGAATATCATCTAAAATCCCTAAACGAATATTATGCTTGCCTGTTTTTAGTTTCTTTGAAAACAAACTTGAACCACAGATTCGACAAAAAGCGAGTTCCGTTTCTTCACTTTTTTGAAATAGCGACACCGCATCTTCACCTGTTTTAAAGCGAAATTTCTCTGAGCTTAATCCTCCCACCGATGAGTAATCTGACCCCGTAAATTTACGACATTCAGAACAATGACAATTCCCCATATACTCAAAATCATCAGGCACTTCTATCTGCACCTTGCCACATAAACAGGAACCATTTAGTTTTTTCATTTCATCTTTCTCTCTAAAATCAAAGACAAAACCCTAGTATTTAAATAAGCCAATTACAATAATGAATCTCATATTCTTAAAAATAAAAAAGCCGACGTATTTAACGTCGGCTTAATATTTACTCTACTGTTCAAAAACTACTTGATAGAGCGTGCTAACTGAGTCGTTAACTCATCCACACCTTTAGACAGTGCTTCCACTTGCGCTGAATAACCATCTTTTGCTAAAGGTACACGGAATGAAAATGGATGTACGGTTTGTAAATCGCCATTACCATTAATCAATAACCATTCACCTGCCACTTCAGCAACACCGCTATAAACACCATTAAACTGGTTAATACGCACTTGTAAGCGTGGTATACCTGCAGTAGACAATGTTGGTGTTAGCTGTGTTGCCCAAAACTTAGTTTGTTTTTGGCGTAAATCAAATGTGATTCGACGCGTTAACTGCGTACTCAGTGATTCACCCCAAAGGTTTTGCTGCGCTTCAACAATTTCAGTGGGGCTGGTTTGATACACTAAACCAGTACCAGCAAGATGTGCCGCAACTTCAACAGGGCGCACAATTAACAATGATTTATTACTAATGTTATGTGCCGTATTCGCACTGGTTGGCATCGGTAACATATATGTTTTTAATGCCGGTTCTGTTGAGCTACATCCTGTTCCAGCAAGCGCTACCGCTGCAATTAATAACCACTTTTTCATTATTTACGGCCTCCAACTGGAATAGGATCTTTCGCTTTCTCATCACCAAACACTAATGAATTTGGCTTCTCATTTAATTGACGAAGTACGGGTTGTAGTTCCGTCATCACTTGCTCAAATTGTACAAGTGCACCTTGTAAATTTTGGTACGCTGCTGCATTTGGGCTAAAGCCATTTAAGGTGTTTTGGATCTCTTTCAAACTCGCTTTAATATCAGACGGTAATGTCTGAGTATCTTTTTGCTTAAGAATACGATCAAGATCTTGTGTAACACGCGCTGCTGAATTCATTGTTTTCTCAGATGCCTTTAAAGTCGCAGTCATTGAATTCAATGTATCTTCTACAGGAAGTTTATTAAATTTATTGAGTAAATTAGTTAACTGCTTCTGCACTTCAGCAAGATCGCCCGCTTTAGTTGGAAAGACTTCGTAACCATCATATTTAGCCAGTTTTTCAGGTTTCTCGCCTTTGTACACATCAGTGCCAATATATAGCGCACCTGTTAATAAATTACCGGTTTTCAATGTTGCACGAAGTCCGTTCTTAAACTCTTTTTCAAGATTTACACGCAGATTATCCAATGTACCTTCATCTGAATGGTTATATACTCGACCTAAATCGATACGTACCAGTACAGGGATTTGTTCGCTTGTAAAACCTTCTTCACTGTTTGGTAAACGCAATGGCACTTTCTGTACCGTACCAATTTGAATACCACGGTATTCAATCGGTGCACCCGCTTTCAAACCACGAATAGATTCTTTAAATAACATGACAAAGTTTAAGTACTTATCGTACATTTTCTCGTGATAATCTTGCTCACTATCGAATAAACGGTAATGTTTTAATTGTTTATTCTGAGCCATACCTTGATCATCAGATGGTGTTTGGAATGTGACACCACCAGTAATTAACGATTCCAATGATCCAATCTTGACGTTAAAACCTTCAGCACTCATTTGTACATTCATACCAGATTGCATAATGAACTTACTGGTTGTGCGTACTAGTCGATTATAAGGTTCAAAGATAAACAATTGGTAATTAGCTAGTTTACTATTGATATCAAAGCTCGTTTTCTCAACGCGACCAACAGTAAAGCCATCATATAATACTGGGTCACCAACACTCAATTTACCGGCTTCATGACTTGTCAGTACAACACGTAATCCTTTCGCATCCGCAGGTGCAACAGGGGGGACTTCTAGCGCTTTAAAATGATATTTATCATCTTTACCTTGGCCTGGTTGCATTTCAATATACGCACCAGAAAGAAGCGTATCTAAACCAGACACTCCTTCTTTGCCAATTCGTGGCTTAACAACCCAGAACTTAGTATCGTTTTTCAACATACGCTCTGTATCATTATCCATCTGTGCGGTCACTGTTATATAGCTATAGTCTTTACTTAGCTGAACTTTGGTGACAACACCGACTTTCACATTTAGAGATTTAATCGCGGTTTTACCCACTTCAATACCAGAGGCATTAGGAAGGCGAATCGTTATTTCAGGCCCTTTACTATTAAGATATTGAACAAACATCCAA
Organism: Photobacterium sp. GB-36; assembly: GCF_003026135.1. NCBI lineage: Bacteria > Pseudomonadati > Pseudomonadota > Gammaproteobacteria > Vibrionales > Vibrionaceae > Photobacterium > Photobacterium sp. GB-36. The sequence goes on from NZ_PYNY01000030.1 coordinate 18,557, forward strand.
ATACCAATAGCCAAAGCCACAACAGGAATGATCCAAATTGCAGATACTTGCTTCAGGTTTTGTACTTTAGCCTCATTTGGCTGGTTATCACTCATTTTCTGTTTCTCGTTAATACTGGCTAGTGACTACTGATTAGATTCAGTAGTGTTTAACTCTGAACCATAATTAATTTTATTTTTTTCACCCCAAAACACCCGAGGATCGAAACTCATTGCCGATAACATGGTAAATACCACTACTGTTGCAAAGCAGATTGCAGCAGGTCCTGGTGAAATAGCCATCAGGTTTTTCAACTGCACAAGTGCAACTAATATCGCGACAACAAAAATATCAACCATAGACCATCGACCGATAAATTCTGTCATACGATAGATTTTTAAACGTTTTACAGACTCTCGTGTTGAGTCATTCGGCTTTTTACCTGCACAGTAATAAAGCCACGCTAAGGCAAACATTTTTGCCATAGGAATGAAGATACTGGCAATAAAAATCACCACCGCGATTGGCCAAGACCCCATTTTCCATAACATCACCACACCACCCATGATAGTGGAACCTTCGGTTTGTCCTAGGCTTACGGTATACATCATAGGATACAAATTTGCCGGAATATAAAAAATAATCGAAGCGATTAAATAAGCCCATGAATACTGTAATGAATGTGATGGATTAAAACCATGAAGCTTGCTTTCACAACGAATACATTTGGCATGATGGCTATTAGGCAGAGGATTTATTTGGTTACAAACATGGCATCCCACATGATTATTTGATAAATGTGTGTCGCCATCATGTACCCCCTCTATGTGTTTCATGACAAAAAACTGATCCCACAACCATGTTCGATCAACTAATGAAACACATTTTACAACCAAAACGCTGTAAATACAGAATGCCCAGAATGAGTATCCCATTCCAATATGCGCTAACGCTGAAATTTTAACCAAACTGACTAATACGCCAATGAGAAATACATCTACCATTAGCCAAGGCTGAATTTTAAATAATATTCGGCACAACAGCTTTATAGTTTCAGGGTTACCGCGTACATACCCAATTCGTTTAACATGCGCTGCACGGTAATAGAGATACATGACTAATATGATGTAGACCGCAGGAAAAACCAATACGGTTAACATCAACAGTAATGCAAGGAAGCTATTCTCAAAATGCTGTAATGTTTCTGCGGCATTCAGCAGCATGATTTGTTGCCCCATTCCATTCACGCTAAATGAAAGAAAAGGGAAAGAAAGGCTGAGTACCAACATAATCAAACATGCAAGACCGTACGCTAAAGGGCGATGAAATGGCATGATGATTCTTTTCGCTAAGGTATGTCCACAGCGAGGACAGTCCGCCTTTTGTCCATCTTTGATATCTGGGATATCGACTACCAATCCGCATTCTTCGCAAGCGATCATCAATTCTGATGGAGTTTGTTGCTGTGGCGTTTGTGTTGTCATTGTTAATTTCTTTCTATCGCTATTCTTACTGCAATCGTACCAGACTGTTGAATACATTTAATAAATGTTAAAACAGCGAGACACAGTAAAAGTAGTGTTGCTTAGACAAAACCTAAACATACTAAATATAAACAGGCGCGTATTGTCTTCCTTCATTGCATTTAGAGCAAGAAACTTTAAGTTAGAAAAACAAATAAAGCCTTATTTTTAATGCAAATTCCGATTTAAAACATCGTATTATAACAAGAAAACAAATGATATACGCACGATTTATGCGGATTTAACTCAAATACAATTTTTCAGTGTTCTTTGCACAGATAACATCATTTAAATGAATTCCTTTAATGTCATGAGTCCACCATGTTACTGTTACTTTTCCCCACTCTAAAACAAGCGTAGGATGATGAAATTCTTCTTCTGCTAATTGCGACACTTTATTGCTAAATTCCCACGCTTGTTTGTAATTACTGAATTTAAATGTACGAGTTATACGATTTACACCGTTAGGATTAATAATTTGCCATTCTGGTAATGTCGCCATGTATTCAGCTAAAATATCATCACTTAATTTTGGTGAGCCTGAATGGCATGCTTCACATTTCAATTTATCTAAACTCGTCATTAATCGTTTCCTTTTAGCTAAAGGTGGCAGCGCGTAATCCTTTTCGCTGTGCTTCTGCTACCAACCCGAAAATATCTTGGTTAGTCACTTGGTAAAGTTGCTCCATACTTTGCAATACAAAATATTTAGGCTGTAGTATGTCAATTCTATATGGCGTTCTCATTACCTCTATAGGATCAAAAGCAACACGTTGCGGTATGGTACTGACTGTCGCGTAATGTGTTTCTTGTGGCGATGATAAAATACCACCACCATAAACTTGGTATTTACCATTTTGATTTAGTAAACCAAATTCAACCGTAAACCAGTATAGTCTAGCTAAATAAACTCTTTCCTCATGCGTCGCTTTTACACCGAGTTTTCCATAAAAATGCGTAAATTGTGCAAAATATGGGTTGGTTAGCATTGCGCAATGTCCAAATACTTCATGAAAAAAATCAGGCTCTTGCAAATAATCTATATCAGCCTTAGTACGAATAAAGGTGGCAACAGGAAATTGCTTGCGTGCGAGTAAAGAAAAGAAATGATCAAAACTTATTAAGGCAGGTACAGCAACGCATTGCCAACCTGTGGTATCGAGTAATACTCGATTTATTTCTTTTAGTTGAGGGATATGATCGTGAGGTAAATCTAATTCAGCTAAACCCGCTATATACTCATCGCATGCCTTGCCTTGCACACAATGAAGTTGGCGAGTTATAAGATGATGCCAAATAGCATTTTCTTCTTCATTCCAAGTAATAACCCCATTACGATCTACAGGCTTTGAGACATAACAATGCTTTGTCGGATTACTACTCTGTTTCTTTTGCATAATAGCCTCCGTTTATAGACTAACCACCAACCGACACTATTATTTTTATTATTAACTCTATAAATATTAGAAGTGATCCTTATTATCAGCCATTTTTATCACTAAAAAACAGGCTTTAATGCCTAATTTGACTAACACTTAATCTGATTAATGATGCAAAAAATGTAAACAAGAATGAACATCTTTAATTCTGCATCTAATCAATAATATTGCGATTTCTGCACTTTCAACCACAGTTAAGTGATAGCAATAGTAAATAATGAGGCAAGGAATGCATAAATGGTTTCAGTTTCCAATTATTGAAGGGCTATCAAGCAAACAAGCACATTGTGACTTACCCAATGACAGTTTCGAACGCGAATGCGGTCGAGAAGGTTTTTTTGGCCCAGCAACGCACATGTACCATAAACATCCGCCAACAAGTTGGGTCTCATGGTGTGGTGAGCATAAACCAAGAGCATTTGATGCCTTAGCTTTGCCCCAAATCGGGGATACACCTTGGGATGCACCACTACTGCTATCAAATAGCGATATTAAACTACGTGTTTGGCAAACCAATAAAAGTATGGATCATCTGGTGCGAAATGGTGATGGTGACGAATTATTGTTTGTTCATCAAGGTAGTGGAGATTTGTATTGCGATTATGGTCATCTGCCTTTTAATGAAGGGGATTACCTTGTGCTTCCTCGCTCTACAACATGGCGAATTGAAACGCCCAACACGGTTACTTTGTTGATGATTGAAGCAACCAATAACAGTTTTAAAAGTGTTGATCATGGGATTGTCGGTGAACATGCCCTCTTTGATCCCGCAATACTTGAATACCCTAAAATCAATGCTGCATTTAAAGCACAACAAACAGAAGATAATTGGCAGATATTGTTAAAAGCGCGTAACCAAATTAATACAATTTGCTACCCGTTTAATCCCTTAGATAGCATCGGCTGGAAAGGAAATCTAACGGTACTAAAACTTAATTGGCGTGACATTCGCCCACTCATGAGCCATCGGTATCACCTTCCACCATCAGCACACTCTACCTTTGTCAGTGATAATTTTATTGTGTGTACCTTTGTTCCTCGTCCTGTTGAAAGCGATCCTAACGCTTTAAAAGTGCCCTTTTTTCACAGTAATAATGATTATGATGAAGTGATTTTTTATCACCATGGCGATTTTTTCAGTCGAGACAATATTAAACCCGGCATGATCACGTTTCATCCTTGCGGATTTCCACATGGTCCACACCCTAACGCTTTAATAAAAAGCCAACAAGCACCTAAAACATTTATCGATGAAGTAGCAGTAATGATAGATACTCGAAACCCTCTCGATATTGCACCCAATGTTAGTGAGGTTGAATTACATAATTATGTGGCGTCATGGCAACGTCATCAACATCCTGAATAACAATAAAAGTAAGGATAACAACAATGAAACTTGCTTCATTACAACAAAGTAGAGATGGAAAGCTCATTGTCGTTTCTCGCGATCTTAAATGGGCGGTATCAGCTCAACATATTGCCCCTACCATGCAATATGCACTAGACCATTGGGCTGATGTTGAACCCATTCTTAATGATCTTTATCACGCACTAAATAGAAAAATGCTTGAGCATCGTTTTGTTTTTCAGCCAATGCATTGTGCATCTCCCCTTCCTCGCGCTTTTCAATGGGCAGATGGTAGTGCCTACGTTAATCATGTTGAGTTGGTGCGCAAAGCAAGAGGTGCAGAGATGCCAAAAAGCTTTTGGCAAGACCCTTTAATATATCAAGGTATGTCAGATCAGTTTTTAAACCCTACACAGCCCATCGAAGTTGAAGATCTTAATTGGGGCGTTGATTTTGAAGCTGAAATAGCCGTTATTACAGATGATGTCCCTATGGCGACAAGCGTAAAAAATGCTGAGAAACACATTAAACTGTTAATGCTTGTTAACGATGTGTCGCTAAGAAATTTAATCCCAACAGAACTGGCTAAAGGCTTTGGTTTTTTTCAATCTAAACCTTCATCGGCTTTTTCTCCTGTCGCGGTGACACCTGATGAGTTAGGCGAGTCATGGAAAGAGAACAAGGTCAATAATCGACTTTATGTTCACTTAAATCAGCAGCTATTTGGCCACCCCAACGCAGGTGTTGATATGACATTTAACTTTGCCCAATTAATTCATCATGCAGCCAAAAGTCGTCCATTAACCGCTGGCACTATCATAGGTTCAGGAACAGTTTCTAACGTAGATAGGTTATCTGGCTCTTGTTGTATTGCTGAACAACGAATGCTGGAAATGATAGAACAAGGCGAGCCTCAAACTCCCTTCATGCAATACGGTGATAGCGTAAAAATAGAAATGTTTGATGCTGATAAACATTCTATTTTTGGGGCTATTGAACAAGCCGTTATTCCCTTTATTAAGCATTAACTTCAAGTACCTTAATTACTCAAAGAGAGCTGAATTATGGCATTTACCCTATATGATTACTTTCGCTCATCAGCCTCATATCGAGTAAGAATTGCCTTAAACATTAAGCAGCTAGATTATACCTGTGTGCCGATCTCGCTGCTTGATAATCAGCAAAACAGTCGCCACTACAAAAACATGAATGCGACGGGTTTATTACCTACACTTGAGCATAACCAATGTTATATATATCAATCTCTCGCTATTATCGAATATCTTGAGCAATGTTATCCAACACCAAGTTTACTGCCTTGTAACACCATAGAAAGTGCGCAATGCCGAGCCTTTGCGTTATCCATCGCTTGTGATATCCATCCGTTAAATAACTTACGTGTACTCAACTATTTAGAGCGCAAATTAACCGTTACAGCAGAACAAAAAAAACAATGGTATCACCACTGGATAGATCAAGGTTTTACAGCATTAGAACAGCAGCTTGCCAGTAACAATAACCCTGAAAAGTTCTGTTTTGGACTTGCCCCAACCTTAGCCGATATATTTTTGATCCCTCAAGTGTATAACGCCCGACGTTTTAATATTGATTTATCAAATTTTCCAACCATTAACGCTATAGAAAAACACTGTAACCAGCTTGAGCCTTTCATCAAAGCAGCACCTCATCTTTAATTCTTCAACAAAAATAGCGCATTTTAAGAAGGACGGAGAACATACTAATGACTGATGATTATAAGCAATGTCTCTGGAAGCCAAGTCGAAAACGCATTCAAAATAGTTTGCTGTATCAATTTATGGTGCAGATCAGCGAACAACACAAACGTCTATTTCATGATTATACCCAATTGCATCGCTGGTCTATAAAACATAGTGACCAATTCTGGCAACAGCTATGGCAATTTTGCAATGTAATTGGCAACCAAGGTGAAAACATTGTCTATTGTCCAACACACAGCCCTATTCCCAATAAAGATCAACGCTGGTTTCCTGATGCCACGCTCAATTTCGCCGAAAATTTACTTGCTTACAGCACGAAGCTAAGCCAACAAGATGCAATTGTTTTTTATAACGAACACAGTTTTAAAGATACAGATAAGCAACATGCCCAGCAGCGACTATCTTGGCAACAACTCCACCAGCAAGTAGCAATAGTCGCACAGTATTTACAACAACAAGGGGTACAAAAAGGCGATGTGGTTGCCGCTTACATGCCTAATATTCCGCAAACAGTTATTGCTATGCTAGCGACCACCTCTTTAGGTGCTGTATGGACATCCACGTCTCCTGATTTCGGGACTGAAAGTGTTGTTGAACGCTTTAGTCAGACCCGACCTAAAGTTATTTTTACTACCGATGGCTATATTTATAACAACAAAACAATAACCAGTTTAACCACATTGGCAGAGGCTTTATCTTCCCTTCCTAGTGTCAAAAAATTAATTGTTTATCCTTATATAAACCAAAATCCCATCGATAAACTACTGTTACAAAGTCCTTCCTTACCTTCTCATATCACCGTGAGTACATGGCAAGAAATGGAAGATGTTATTCATTACCCTGATTTAGCGTATACTCCTACGCCCTTTGATCATCCGCTGTATATATTGTATTCATCAGGTACCACGGGGAAACCCAAGTGTATTATTCACTCTGTCGGTGGAACCCTATTAAATCACCTGAAAGAGCACCAATTACACTGCAATATTAAACCTTCCGATCCCATTTTTTATTTTACGACTTGCGGTTGGATGATGTGGAACTGGTTAGTCAGTGGCTTGGCATCAGGCGCAACACTCGTATTATATGATGGATCGCCTTTATCCCCAGATCCTTATCAATTGTGGAAAATGGCAGACAAAGAAAACCTTCGCTTATTTGGCACTTCCGCCAAATACTTAGAGACCATAGAAAAAATGCAGATCATACCGAACAAGTACGTGACATTGTCACAACTTGCTATCATTTGCTCTACAGGTTCAGTACTCGCACCTGAGCAGTTTGATTATGTCTATAAGCACATCAAACAAGATATTCAGCTCTCATCAATTGCAGGCGGAACCGATATTTGTGGTTGCTTTGCCATTGGCAATCCAATCGGTGCTGTGTGGCGTGGGGAGTGCCAAGTCAAAGCCTTAGCAATGGACGTTAATGTATTTAATCAAGCAGGAGAAGCTATCTTTGATACATGCGGTGAACTTGTCTGTTGCAACAGTTTTCCCAATCAACCCATTGCATTTAGTCAAGATCCAAAAGGGGAAAAATATTTCCATGCTTATTGGAATACCTACCCCAACACTTGGCATCATGGCGATTATGTCAGTGTGTCTCATCACGGTGGGCTCACCTTTTATGGGCGCTCTGATTCAATCTTAAATCCCGGTGGTATTCGCATTGGCACTGCTGAAATTTATCGTCAAGTCAATCCGTTTCATGAAGTCGTCGATTCTGTTGTTGTTGGACAGCAGTACCAAAACGATGTTCGAATTGTTCTCTTTGTTCAGCTACAACCAGATGTAACGCTCGATAATATCTTAATCAATCGTATCAACACGCAACTTCGCAATCAGTGCTCTCCCCATCATGTTCCCGCAAAAATATTACAAGTTTCTGCAATACCCAGAACTAAATCAGGGAAAATAGCAGAAAAAGCGGTGAGAGATGCCATCCACCAACGAAATGTTGTAAACACAAGTGCTATCGCCAACCCAGAAAGTTTAGAGCAGTATAAAAATAGATCAGACTTAGCGTGATAATACGTACAAGGGAATAGGTAAGTTTATCTTCTATTCTTCTAACACAGCATTGATTGCTTCTTTAATTTCATCACTAGAAAAGCCTTTGCTTGATAGATAACCATAAGCTTTGCTCTTTTCTTTAAAGTCGGTGAGATCGTAACGTTTCTTGGCTAGAGCTAATTGGCAGTTGTAGTAGAAATCTATTTCGCCTGATTCAGTTAGTTCATCTAGTACATTATCGAGCTCTGAGATATCAACATGCTTCATTTTTAGCTCTTGCGCGATTAATGAGCGCCCTTTTAACTTCTTGGCAAGTTTGATCACTTCAGCTTCAAGATTGGCGTTCTTGCCTTTGATTTGTGCTTTGGTCAATAAGGTATCTGATGCGCTATGCTCTGAAATACCACGAGAAATGTCCTCCATACTAAAACCACGTTTTAATAAGTCATTGACGACTTTCTCTGCCGATGTGGTTGAGAAGTCTTTAAAACGTGCCAATCGAGTATTGATCATCGATTGCTCACAAATCGCCATTCGCTGCATTGTTTCCGTGATGACTTGCTCTATGGTGAGTTCATCGATGCCTTTGGTTTTAAGCTTTTGCTGGATGTATTTGCGCCCATATTGGCTATTAAAGGCTAATTCGCAGAAATGTAATGAAAATGCATGGTCGCTTTTTAGGTAACCATAGCTTTTCATTTGTTCAAGTACAGTTTCAACCCACGCTTTATTCTCTGTTTTTGCTTCAAGTTTTTTGCGCAGTTCATATTCGGAATGATCACGTAGGTTTAAATGATAAATCGCGCTATTAATGACGTTTTGGATAGTAGAAGCAGGATAAGGTTTTTTCATACGGTATCGGGAGTGGCTAGAAGTTATCGTAATAATAACAGTTTATAATGCTTAAACGAAAAAGAGGCACTCATTGAGCACCTCTTTGTTTTTTTATTGCTAAGTTTCTATTTCATACTATTGGCTAGTATTGAAACTTTGCGTTTTGATTAACAGTGTAGATCAAAACGGTCAGCGTTCATTACTTTAACCCAAGCATTGACGAAGTCGTTGACGAACTTCTCTTCAGAGTCAGCACATGCGTAAACTTCTGCAAGTGCACGTAGTTGTGAGTTAGAACCAAATACTAGGTCGACACGTGATGCCATCCACTTTTGCTCGCCAGTCTTACGATCTGTACCTACAAACACATCTTGGTCTACAGAGGTTGGTTTCCATTGTGTAGACATATCTAGTAGGTTAACGAAGAAGTCGTTAGTTAATGCTTCTTTACGCTCAGTGAACACACCGTATTCGCTGTTGTCGTAGTTCGCACCGAGTACACGCATACCAGCTACAAGCACTGACATTTCAGGTGCTGTTAGCGTTAGTAGTTGTGCGCGGTCTAGTAATAGCTCTTCTGCTGCGACTGTGAACTTCGCTTTTTCGAAGTTACGGAAACCATCAGCAATTGGCTCAAGAACAGCAAATGATTCTACATCGGTCTCTTCTTGTGATGCATCCATACGACCAGCAGTAAATGGTACTGTGATGTCACGGCCTGCATTCTTCGCAGCCATTTCCACACCTACACCACCAGCAAGTACGATTAAGTCAGCAAGAGATACTGTTTTCTCGAAGTTTGCTTGAATGCCTTCAAGTACGTTTAGCACTTTCGCTAGTTGCTCAGGTTGGTTAACTTCCCAATCTTTCTGAGGTGCTAGACGAATACGTGCACCGTTTGCACCACCACGCTTGTCTGAACCACGGAATGTAGAAGCAGATGCCCAAGCTGTTGATACTAGCTCGCTGATTGATAGACCAGATGCAGCGATTTCTTGTTTAAGTTTTGCAATGTCAGCATCGTTTACTAGCTCGTGATCAACCGCTGGGATTGGATCTTGCCATGTGAACACTTGTGCTGGTACTTCAGGGCCAAGGTAACGAGATACTGGACCTAAATCACGGTGAGTTAGCTTAAACCATGCGCGAGCAAATGCGTCTGCGAACTCTTGTGGTTTTTCAAAGAAGCGACGCGAGATTTTCTCGTATGCTGGGTCGAAACGTAATGCTAAGTCAGTAGTTAGCATAGTTGCTTTGTGCTTCTTCTCTGGGTCAAATGCGTCTGGGTGTACTTCGCCACCTTTTGATACCCATTGGTAAGCGCCTGCTGGGCTCTTCTCAAGCTCCCACTCGTTGTAGAATAGGCTGCTGAAGAAACCGTTGCTCCACTCTGTTGGTGTTGTAGTCCAAATAACTTCTAGACCACTAGAGATAGTGTCTGCACCTTTACCGCTACCGTAGTTTGATGTCCAACCGAAACCTTGCTCTTCAATTGATGCACCTTCTGGTTCAACACCTACGTGTGCTGCATCTGCTGCACCGTGTGTTTTACCGAATGTGTGACCACCAGCGATAAGCGCTACTGTTTCTTCGTCGTTCATTGCCATACGCGCAAATGTTTCACGAATATCGTGTGCTGCTAGTAGTGGATCTGGGTTACCGTCTGGACCTTCTGGGTTAACGTAGATAAGACCCATTTGTACTGCTGCTAGTGGGTTTTCAAGATCACGTTGCTCACTGTCTTTTTCGTAACGTGTGTCATCAGCAAGCCATGTCTTTTCTTTACCCCAGTAAACGTCTAGCTCTGGAGCCCAAATGTCTTCACGACCACCAGCGAAACCAAATGTTTTAAAGCCCATTGATTCTAGTGCAACGTTACCTGTTAGAATAATAAGGTCAGCCCAAGAGATCTTGTTGCCATATTTTTGCTTGATAGGCCAAATTAGGCGACGTGCTTTATCAAGGTTTACGTTATCAGGCCAGCTGTTTAGTGGTGCAAAACGTTGGTTACCTGTGCTCGCGCCGCCACGACCATCAGCAGTACGGTATGTACCTGCACTGTGCCATGCCATACGAATGAAGAAAGGGCCGTAGTGACCGAAGTCTGCTGGCCACCAGTCTTGAGAATCTGTCATTAGTTCACGTAGATCTTGCTTCACAGCTTCAAGATCTAGCTTTTTGAATTCAGCGGCATAATCGAAATCTTCGCCCATTGGGTTTGATTTACGATCGTGCTGGTGAAGAATGTCTAGTTTAAGTTGGTTAGGCCACCAATCACTTGGAGACGTACCATTACCAGGGTTAATTGACGGATTAACCGCGTGCGTGTTGTGGAATGGACATTTAGACATTGAGTGTTCACCTTTTTTTTAATTAGTATTATTGCCATTAATTCTTAGCTCTATTCAATATAGCTCTTAGGTATTGAGCAGCAATTAAATAGATTCGTTAAATTTGAAATTTTAAAATTTGATATAATTCTTTTTAGCGATTTAAACTAAAAAAATTAACAGGAATTCTTCATCTTTAACTAAAACATTAAACTGCACCAAAACAAAACTTTCGATTTGATATAAATCAAAAAAAATTTATTTACAAAATACAATCTCGTTTAACGGCGTAAAATTAAATCAATTGAATGCGTACAGCTAATACTATAAATCTATTGATTCAATAGATGGTGGTTATCAAAAGATAATGAACACAACAGCGCTATTCTCCAAAGGAATCCTGGTACTGTATTGAACATCTAGTCCTGGAAGTCATAATAAAAAAAAGTGATAGCCAGAAAGGATATCACTCTTATGTTTTTATCTTGAGGCTACTTTTTTATTGTTTCTATAATCGGTAACAATAACGATATTTTTAAACCTCCCTCAACTGAACGACCCGCTTCTACTTGTCCTCCAGTGACTAGCATCGCTTCTTTTACAATGGCGAGCCCCAAACCATAACCCCCAGATTGTTTATCTCTTGCACCCTCTATGCGCGTGAACGGATCAAAGATATGTTTTAAATGTTGCTCAGGGATCCCATCACCATCATCTGAAACCGATACAACAACATAAGACTGATCCGCGTTATTTCTTATACTGGTATGAATGATAATATTGGCTTCACTTCCAGCATATTTAATCGCATTACCTATTAAATTTTTAATTGCTCGTACTAATAATCGCGTATCGGTCTGAACCATTGGCAGTGCTCTATCAATATCTTTAATGATCGATTGGCCATGCGCTTTTAGCTGTAAACATTGTTCAACCGTTGAATCACAAAAAGTTTGGACGTCGACAGGAATAAGCTTGATATTCGCTTTTGCATTTTCAAATTGACTAAATTCAAGGATTTCTGTGACGAGTTCATTCATCTCTTCTGATTCTTGCTCTAACCGATCCACTAAATGCAAATGTTCAGATGAGGTACGCTTTCGGATTAAATGCAATGATAAATTATGTCTAGCCAAAGGCGTTCGAAGTTCATGAGAAACATCACGAATTAAACGCCGTTGTTTCTCTGTTAGCAATTGTATTTGATTTGCCATGTTATCGAAATCTGTCGCTAATTCATTAAACTCTTTTACTTTCTCTCCCATAACATGAGCGACACGCACTGAAAAGTCACCATTAGCTAAAGAACGACTCGCGTGTCTTAAAGTATCTAATGGTCGCTGCAAATAGCGTGCGATAATTAATGAAAACATTAAGGTGATCAGAATCGCAATCACTACCTGTATTAAACCAAAATACAAAGAAAAATTTTTGGCAGGGTGTAATTCATGAGGTAACTGAACCACCAATTTATTACCATTTTTTAGAGGTATCGTAAAAATGGGTTGATTAACACGAGAATCTAAAATTGAATTCAATGGTCGAGCATATTTAAGTTTAAACTTAAAATGAGGATGCATTATTCGGGTACTTATCTCTTTGTTATCACTGTAGAGTACAAAAGCATAATATTTTTGTTTACTCTCCCACTCAGCAAGTCGCTGCGGATCACCGTTTTCAGCTAAAGGTTCAACTTCTGCTGCCATCTTCAAAATGTCTTGCTGAACCTGTTGCGGGACATGTAACAATGTTTTGACTAAAGCGACCTCTGCTAAATTCTGAAGCCCTAATATGACCAGTAAGCCTACGGTAAAATAAGAAAAAAGTCGGAAAACTAAGCTTTGCTTATGCAAAGGAAGTCGATGCTTTCCTTGTATCACTTTAGAAACATTCACTTGTTTATACTCCTAAACACTTGCTTCTCTTTTTATCTATAGTAACTAGCAATTCAGCCTATCCTAGTCACAAAAAACACGTCACAGATAGACGATACTGTATTTTTACATGACAATAGTTATGGCGTTTATTTCTTAGCATTTTACTCATTTAACATTATGCTTCTTAACTCTATTCATCACAGCAAAAGGAAGTTCTATGATGAAGACCATTATTTGTTTACTGACATTATTATTAGTCGGTTGTTCATCAGGTTTACAAGTCTCTGTTCCTGATTCTGTTTATGAGAATAATCAAACCACAGGTTATCTTGTTGGTACTCTGGGTGCTAATACCGAATGGCCGAAAACAGGTAAAAACCTGCTCACAACGATTAACATTCGCCCTCTAAGTAGCAATAAATTGAGTATTGGAGAGGGTAATATTATTACGATCACCAATAACAATGAAGATGGACATTTTGAGGATTCAACAATTAGCGGTCATTTGTTTAATATTGAGTTACCTGTAGGACAATACGAAATTTTCAGTATTCAACTTGAAGGGTCAGATGGTAATAAAACGCTGATATCCAAAAACATAGGTAAAATGGATGTTACATTTTCAATTACTGCCAACCAAGCCAGCTATATTGGACAGTTTCTTGCCGTTAGCCGTATAGCGAAAAGTGAACTTTGGAATCTTGAGTATCCAAGTGGCTATGGCTATTTACAGCATAGTTATGATCAACAACGTGATGAAACATTATTTTATCAGCAGTACCCTAAGCTGCAAGCGACCCCTTTTAATCTTGAATTACTCACTTTTAGCGATAATCGTGTATTAAAGAATTAATGATGGCTCTATTATCTAAGCCGAAAAATAAGACGATCGAGTATCGTCTTATTTTTTATATTTGAAGAAAACGCATTACTCCGAAACACATGAAGAGTAACTATACCCTCTCCCACGCACTGTTTTAATGTGCTGTTTAGACATTCCTGCTAACACCATTTTACGACGTATATTACTGATATGCATATCAAGGTTACGATCAAACGGGCTAAGCTCTTTCTTCAAAACATCTTTTTGTAATGTGGCTTTTGAGACGACAATATCGTTATTCTTAATTAAGTATTTAAGTAAATCGAGCTCTGTACCAGTTAACGGTAAGCGAGAAAGCTGACTTTCTAATTCCACCGATGTTGAGGGCAAACAATGGCGCTGGCGCTCTAGTCCCACTCTTCGTAAGATTGCCGATATACGTACTAGCAATTCATCAACTTTAAATGGTTTAACCAAGAACTGATCAGCGCCAGCCTGCAAACCATCAAGCATCGTTGCTTCATCTCCTAGTGCTGTAAGCATAAGGATTGGCGTTGCAAAACGCTGACAAATACGGCGAGCAACCTGCATACCGTCAAGTGTGGGTAACATTACATCCAGCAATATCAGATCGACACCTGTTGATTGAAGGTATGTTAACGCAGATTCACCACAATGAACGCAACTAACTTCATGACCTTCATCTTCGAGAACTTCAGTTAATAACACACATAATTGTACGTCATCATCAACCACTAATATCTTAGACACAATACAACACCTAAACACAATGAATGTGCATATTAATCACCTGCTAAACAGATAACAATAGCTATAACATCTATCCTATTAAGAAAAATTAAGAACTTACCGCTACAAACAAAAAAACGATGCTCTATCTCTAGAGCATCGCTTTTAATACGCTTATCTGATTATTCTTGGCAAATTAAGCTTGCAACTTTTGCTTCTCTTTGTGGCACATACCATGAATCTAACCCCGCCTGAACTAACTGTGTAGCTTGTTCTGGTGTCATTGTACCATTTAACACAGCAACACTGGTTTGGTCGATTTGAGCCTCAAAACTCTGTTTACCTCGAGATAAAATCTGCGCAGCACTTCGAATAGTAGAATCACACTCATTACGCCATCCCATCATTTCTTTCGCTATCGGGTTTTCAACTTCAAAGAAATGGTTAGATAATGAGAAGAAACCAGGAATAGAGTTAGTCAATAACTCAGCATACTCCGCCGTTGTCATCCATTCTAGTAACGCTTTTGCCGCTGGATTATTCTGTGCTTTAGTATTTAACCCTATACCAATATCAGTATGATCGCTGAAATAACATTCATCACCGCGATTTTCTACTGGAGGTGGAAATACGCCAAAATCTAGCTGGCCTGTAAAGGTGCTGATATCCCAAGAGCCAGCAGGATAAATAGCCGCCTTCCCTGTTTTGAACAATTCAATGGAATCGGCATATTTACGTGTCTGATAACCATTGCCTAAAAACTTATTCCAATTCGCTAATTCCTGAAATACTTGTCGGTATTTTGGTGAATCAAAACGCTCAGTGCCATTAATCAACCCTAATCGTCCATCTTCGCCCTTCCAGTAATTAGGGCCTATATTTTGAAAGCCCATCGTACTGGCTTCCCATTTATCATTCGTGCCTATTGCTAAAGGCACATACTGACCACTGTTTTTAATCATATTCAACACATGATTAAACTCAGCCGTTGTTTTAGGTACACTTAAATCGAGTTTTTTAAATGCATCTTTATTGTAGAAAAAACCATGGATTACAGAGGCCATAGGCAAACAGAAGGTCTGTGCACCTGAATCAGTTTGCCAAGGGCTTAATGCAAAGCTCGGGAAGTTCTCCATCCCAGCCATTTCTGTAATATCACTAAGGTGCCCCTGCGTAAACAGCTTTAACGAACCATCAAATGGACGACAGGCAATCAAGTCGCCAGCATTACCATTGGCAAGATTGGTATTCAAATCATCAAGAAATGAGGTCAACCCTTCTGGTGAGCGATAGGTGATTTTAATATTCGGGTAATGCTTATTAAATGCTGGAATGATTTTATCTTTCCAAATCGCATCATCTTGTCGCCAAGAATCAACCAATACAGTACCTTTTAATGAGGAATCATACTGTTGTGCAGTTACCGATAGTGGTGAAAGACCAGCTAACGCGATACCACTAATAACAAGACTGTGACATAAGGTTGATTGAACCTTTGTATAAAAAGGGGAAGCCATTCTCTGTTTCATATTTATACCTTAAATCGTTCAATCAATTGACGTTGTTCTGCTGCTAGTTTAGATAGCGACTCACTACTATTTGCAGACTCACGCGCTTCTGACTCTGCGTTGTAAGCAACACTCGCAATCCCATTAATATGCTCAGCAACATCTTGGCTCACTGAAATTTGCTCTTCGGTTGCATGAGCAACTTGCTCTGCCATTTCAAGAATAACGCGCATACGATCAGCTATCGTTTGTAGTGTTTCATCAGTCAAACGTGTTTGTTCAACACATTGCTCCGTTTGTTTATGACTTCTCGCCATGACCTTAGTTACCATTTCAGCGCTGTGCTGAAGGTTATCGATCATCTCATTTATTTCTTCTGTTGATTGTTGAGTTCGATTTGCTAAAGCACGGACTTCATCAGCAACGACAGCAAAACCACGCCCTTGCTCACCCGCACGTGCTGCCTCAATCGCCGCGTTAAGTGCCAATAAATTCGTTTGCTCAGCAATGCCGCGGATAACATCTAAGATACTACCTATATTCACCGTAAAGCTTTCTAATTTGCGTGTGATATCAACCGCTTCAGTAATATCAATCGATAGTTGCTCTGTGATGTTTCGACTATTAAATACTAAGTCTCGCCCTTGTTGCGCGGCCTGATTTACTTCATTGACTTCATTCACAGTAAGATCTGATGAACGTGAAATTTCTTTTGCACTGACTTCTAATTCAGAAATAGCAGCGGCTACTTGATCTGTACGTTGTTTTTGATCTTCAACACGGCTCATCGCCTGTTCACTTGTAGCAGCGGTTTTATTTGCCTCTGTTACTAGTTGTAAAGAGCCATCGTTAATTTTGGTGAGAATATCAGCCATACTTTCAGACAATTGGTCGATTGAGCGAGACAGCGCACCAAATTCACACTGAGATTGGTAATTAGTACGTTGAGTCATATCACCCGCTGTCATCTTACGTAATACCGCATTAATACGTGCTAATGGCGTGTGGATACTTTTTGCCGTAGTAAAGGCAATAATTAAAGCAATAACACCTGAAACCAAACAGGCAATAATAATACTGTACGTCGCTTGGTTGGCTGCAGCATCAGCAGCATTTCGACTATTATATGCATTGCTACTCGCATACTGCATATAATCATTAAGTGCTGTTTGAGTAATAACAACTTGCTGATTAGACTGTTGATTCAAAGCTGACAGTTGACTTTCTAGCTGGTTATTCTCAGCCATAACCGCCAGTAATCCTGTTTTACCCAATGCTAAATCATGGACGCGTTGTAAATTACGCGCATAACGCGCTTTCACATCTTCAGGTACATTAATGCGCTCTAAACCTTGTTTTGCTAATTCAATATCTTTAGCAAGGACTTGGCTTAGTTTTTCAAAGTTAGTATTTTTATTAGCACGACGGACATTTTTTAAGTCACGACTAATACCACTGGTAATAAGTTCAGCTCGATTGCTTAAAGAACGTTTTACACTCGCACGTTGAAGTAATAAATTCGCAGACCATTGATAAGTATCTTCTAATCGAAGAAACGACAAATTAAGCTCTGTCAATCGGTCATTAACAGCAATCCATTGATTATGCGCATTAATTGTTTTTTGTGATAATTCAAAAAATTTATCAGCAGCAGCAAGTGCCGTTGATAGCTTTAGTCTCGCTTCCTCATCAACAGCATATTGCAATGCTTGTTGTTTTGCAGTGTTAAATTCACGTTGAGCCTGTAATACCGCCTCTTTTCGCTCATTTAATAAGTTCGATGATTGAGTCGTACGGTAATCAACAACTGATAGCTGATTTTCACGTAAGCTCGCGAGTAATTGACTTGCCGATGTAACCATAGGTGTCGACACCTCAGTGACATCAGTAAGGCGATCATGGATTCGACTGGTATTGATATAACTAATACTTCCAACTACGGCAATAAGAATAAACATTATTATAAAGCCGACAATGGTGCGCTGTACTATTGATAATGACATAACATGCTTCTATTTATGATTAAATCACGCCGCAGCTGATTAAATAAGATAAGTATGAATATACTTATTTCGCGGTTCTAAATAAAAAGTTAACAACAGAATCAATATCAAGATCACACTTTATTATTTAAATAGTGATAAAGGTATTTATTA
>NZ_PYNY01000031.1:0-35059 GCF_003026135.1 Photobacterium sp. GB-36
GTCATAACCCAAGCCAAGTACTAAACCACGCTTACTCTAGCCTTCCAGAGATGGAAGTGAAACCACGTACTGCTTACCAGTTCGTCGTATCTGATGAAGTTGAGCTAGTACCTTCTGACAAGCTAGTAGGTCGTGTTGCAGCGAACTCTGTTATCCCTTACCCACCAGGCATCCCAATGCTAATGGGTGGTGAAAACTTCGGTGACGAAACAAGTCCTCAAATTCAGTACTTGAAAGCACTAGAAGCATGGGATGCAGAATTCCCAGGTTTCGAACACGAAACTGAAGGCGCTGAGATCGAAGACGGTAAATACCACGTTCTTTGTATCAAAAAAGACGCTCTATAATCGACTAAATCGATAACGTGTGATTACCTAAATCCCCGCTCTTTGAGTGGGGATTTTTTTATGTTATTCCATTCATAAAATTAATATCGTGCGTATTACATCGCAATCAATAACGCCAAATTACAGATATAAAAAATGCCGGCCTTAGCCAGCATTTCATGCTTATCAGCAGATAAACTTATAGCGCGATAACATTTGCCGCTTGCAGACCTTTCTGGCCTTGCTCTACGTCAAATGAAACTTTCTGACCTTCAGTTAAGGTTTTGAAACCTTCTGAAGCGATAGCACGGAAGTGAACGAAGACGTCAGCGCCGCCATTGTCTTGAGTTAGAAAACCAAAACCTTTCTCTTCGTTAAACCATTTTACTAAACCAAGTGTTTTATTAGACATTATGTGTCCCTTATATGTATTTCATTGAGGTGTCGCAACACGCGACGGCCGAAATAACGATGTTTGAACTATCGATAAAGCAAAGGGAAACACGGATAAAACAACATAAATGCGGCGATAAACAGTTTTCTTCTACGAAAAAGATGACAAATTTCAATTTTCAGCGAGTAAGATTATTAAATTAAGCGAATGAGTTTATTCGATTAATTTAATACCCTTTAGGTATTAATAAGAGATAGTGAAATTACCAATTAGTTTATTATCAGCATTAGTAATATCGCCTTTACCGGTTTTTTCACAGTATGAGAAATTAATATCCACATTATCAACATTCCCTTTCATTAATACATGTCGGGTTAATACATCACTATTTAACTGATGAATTGTTGAATGCCAAGAATATTTATTTTTTAATAAGTTAAAATTTACGTTCATTACTTTACTGCTTCTTCTGTTTGTGTATTTATTGTATTTACAGGGCGGTTTTGTTGAAACCAAAATCGTTTACGACCAAGAGATCGAGACATGAGCATATCCTTAGCTTTATCATTAACTTAAATTAATTTCTAAGATATTTCTTAGTACATTTAAATTAAAAAATGAGTATAAAATCTATTTATTATAGGTAACGAGGGAAATAGGAACGTAACGACAAATACAAACAAAAGCAGATATTGGAAGTGGTTATTATTTTCGATGGTACGGTATAACTAATTATTTTTACTTTGAAAGCGGCGCAAATAGTATATAACTCTTTGCGCCAACTTAAATTCTTATAGCGCTACAACGTTAGCTGCTTGTAGGCCTTTTTGACCTTGCTCTACTTCGAAAGAAACTTTTTGGCCTTCAGCCAAAGTTTTAAAACCTTCAGAAGCGATAGCACGGAAATGAACGAATACGTCAGCGCCGCCATTATCCTGAGTAATGAAACCGAAACCTTTCTCTTCGTTGAACCACTTAACGATACCAGTAGACATATTGTGTCCCTTATTTAATTTAAAATTCATGAGTTATCGCAATAAAAAATCACGATGCGCTGAAAGCTTGAATTATTGAATGTGACGATGAAGCTAAGGGAAACACTGAGGATGACAACAATAACGAAGAAATTCTGAGGTTTTACTTTTACTTGATGTTTCATTAATAACTCTGAACAACAGAGCGACGCCATTATTGTCTTATAACCAGTAATTGTAAAGGCTTATTTTCTATAATTTTTGGTTATCAATGTAACTCATTGATAGTAATCATTTTAAATTTAAATATCGATTCAATATCCCTCTTTTTCTCTCTTTATTTTCAATAAAGGGCTAATCACATAAGTCACAACATAAACACTTATCACACCAATCGCACCACCCAATACAACATCGAACATTCGAACCATAGCAATTGATTCTGTATGTGTCATCGAGCCAGCAGCAATGGCAATAAACATACAACGTAATGTAAAAGCGACAGGATAAGGTTTAATGACGAGAGTTAAAGGAATAAGAAACGCGGCAAAGCTATTTAGTACTGTAGCACTTCCAATAAGTGAAAATAGATAAACAGCCGCTCCTCCTAAACTTAAACCTAATACCGCCCCTCTACCTCGATGCTTAAGCTTTTTATGCATACTACTTAGTTCCCCGGTTATCACACTCACCGAAGACCAAATAACCCACTGTCCTTGTTTTATAGCGAAATATTTAACAAAAACAGCGGTCATAAAAATAGCGAAGAAAATACTTAATACCGAGTAAATGACCGCTGGTTGTTTTTTAACGATATAGGGATGATCCCTACCAATCAGAGCATATGTCCGATCTTTCGGCATTTTAGCCATATTTAAACAGACTAAAACCAATATTGGTCCAATTAAGGTAACGGGTAATTGTTCAAGTAATTTTATATACGCATGAGTAAATGTATGAGGGTTTACACGATCATAAAGCTCACAACTTAAATATAACGCGGGGATCAATATCCAATTTCCTAACGATTTTAAATTTTTATCCCAATAAGCAAAACTGGCGCAAATCGCCCCCAATAAAGCGCAGAACAAAGCAAACAACAGTGGAGAGCTTTGCACCCAATACAACACCGTAAAACCTAAAATAATAGCCAGCCAATGTAAGCACGTTTCTAATAACCCACTTAAACCTAAACTATTTTGCACACAAAAAAGTGCCCCACTCACCAACCCCAGTTGCAGGTAATGATGATCGCCGGTTATACACGCCACAATGAAACAGGGAAAAATAGCAACCGTCATGCACACAAGCGTTGGTACATCACACCATGCAGATAGTGTCTGTTTTATATGCCACTGATTATAGCCCCATGTCATTTTCATCGGCTTTATGCTCTTGTATTTGTCTCAATTACTAACAGGTAAGCTGTTCAACCCTGATCACTTCGGCAAGTCGAGAAAGCAACTCAATAGACTGTTGATGTGTTTGCTGACTGTCTGCAGCACAAGCGTCTTCAATAATCGTCACTTTATAATCGCGGTCATGTGCATCTCGGGTCGTCGATTGAATAGCTAAAGTGGTACTCACACCAGCTAAATACACATGTTCAATACGGTTGGCACGTAAAACCGCTTCTAATGGTGTACCGTAAAAAGGGCTAATTCTTGGTTTTTCAATAATAAAGTCACTCGTTTGTACATCTAAATCATCATGAAATTCAGTACCAAAGCAGCCTAACTGCAATGCCTTATATTGATTGGCCAAACCAAAGATTGGCGAGTTTTTAGGTTGGGCATAATAATGGGATTCGAATCCGACTTTAACGAGAATCACTAACCAATCATTTTTACGGGCATATGCAAGCGCTTGGTTGGCATGGGTTATCGCATTTTGTTCTTGAACATGCGTAGCACATGATGGGATTTTGCCGTCGGGGTGGACAATATCATTAATAAAATCGATAACGAGTAATGCTTTTTTCATCATAATTTTCTCTTGTTAGATCATTAGCACTTCAATTAAATATCCTGCTAAAAACGAATATTTCTTCTTGTTTTCACTGTATTTTAGTTTTTAGCAACAATAGAGAGAAACGATATATACTTACGGTTATGTAAGTTTTTCTAACAGATGAAAATGAAGCATCTACCGCCATTAAAATCGCTACCTGTTTTTCTCAGCGTATGTGAACACCTTAATTTTTCTAAAGCAGCCAATGCATTGTGCGTCACTCACTCTGCTGTTAGTCAAAGTATTCAAAGCCTTGAAAGCTATCTCGGAAAGCGGTTATTTCATCGCACAACACGTCAAATGACGTTAACGGAAGATGGAAAACGCTATCAACGTGCCATTCAAGAGGGGATAAATATCATTGAGCAGGCAACTCTTCGAGAGTTAACCTCTCAGCAGCAGATCTCTATCAGTATTATTCCTTCCTTAGGGCTAAAATGGTTAATTCCTCGAATGCCTGCATTACAAGAAAAGTATCCTGATATTGATTTACGTTTTTCTACGCATTCGACGTTGGCATTAGAGCTACTACCCCATAACCTTGATATTGCTATTTGTTATGGTGAGGGAAATGAATGGCCTGAATACAACGTGGTTCCTTGGAATGAAGATAGGTTGGTGCTAGTCGGTAGCCCCGCAAAAAAGCCTCTTCCTGATGATTTAAATAACTACTTTGCTGAACAGCCAACAATTTGGGTGGATCGCTCTCTACGTGATGCTGATTGGACACATTGGTGTCAAAGCTTAGGCGTCGATGTACCTAACAATACCAAGCGACGTTATTTTCAAAGCTCTGTGCAGGCTATTGAAGCTGCTATCGCAGGGTTGGGTGTTTTTGTTACACATCGAATGTTTGTCAACGATGAAATAAAAGCAGGCTTATTAGCTGAGCTTACACCCCATAGTGTATTAAGCCGTTGTAGCTATTTCATCGTCAGTAAGAAAGAAAACCAGAACAAACCAGAAGTACAAAACGTTATTGCTTGGCTGCAAGACACGCTCAAACAAGAAAAGTCAGTAACGTCTTGATAGGCAGGGAGATACTCTCTTATCTTGCCTAATAAGAGAGTATTAAAAATATGGTATCAAATAAATTAGGCATATTGCCCAGCAACATAGCCAGAGCTCCATGCCCACTGGAAGTTATAGCCACCTAACCAACCACTCACATCCATCACTTCACCCGCAAAGTACAAGCCTTTCACTTTCTTTGTTTCCATGGTCTTTGAGGATAATTCATCGGTATCAACGCCGCCTAATGTCACTTCTGCTGTACGATAGCCTTCTGTACCATTTGGCGCGATCTGCCATTGGTGGAAGTATTCACTCAGTAATGCCAGCTCTTTGTGATTAAGTTGCTTTAACGGTTTATCTTGCACATCACCACGCTCAATCAACGCTTCAATTAAACGCTTCGGCAGTAAGCGAGACAGTGAGTTCTTTAAGCTTTGATTCGGGTGTGCGTCACGCATTTCATTTAAGGTGTCAGCCAAGGTTAAATGCGGTAATAAATCTGCGGTGATCTTCTGACCCGGCTTCCAGTATGACGATACCTGTAATATCACAGGACCTGATAAACCACGGTGGGTAAACAGTAAGTTCTCTTTAAATGAAGTGCCATCTTCAGTTTCAACGACCGCAGGAACAGCAATACCAGACAGATCAGCTAATGCTTCTTTATCTTCTACATGCAGCGTAAACGGTACAAGACCTGCAGTAGTTGGGATCATTTTCAAGCCAAACTGCTCAGCAATTTGATAACCAAACGGGGTTGCACCCAGTTTCGGCATCGATAAACCACCGGTTGCGACCACCAGCGATTCACAGCTAACGGTGTCGGTATTAAGGCCAAGCGTGAAGCCTGAATCCGTCTTTTCAATACTATGAACATCGACTTGGTAACGCTGGGCGATATTAGGCATATCGCATTCAGACAACAACATTTGAACAATGTCTTTGGCTGAATCTAAACAGAATAACTGGCCATGATCACGCTCTTCATAGTCAATCCCGTGTTGGCACACCATGCCTATAAAATCCCATTGGGTGTATTGAGATAGCGCAGATTTCACAAAGTGTGGATTACGACAAACATAATTATTCGCGGCCACATCCATATTGGTAAAGTTACAACGACCGCCACCTGAGATCAGGATTTTACGTCCCGGCTTCTTACCATGATCAACCACCAATACAGAGCGACCACGCTTACCCGCTTCAGCTGCACACATTAGCCCTGCAGCACCTGCACCGATAATGACGACATCGTATTTATTTGCCATGAATTACTATCTGCCTTTCAAAAACACTAAGGGAAAAACGAAAAAAGGATGCTAGTCGCTAGCATCCTTTCTCTCTCGCGGCGGCTATTTTACCTACCTAATGGCGTAATACCAACCGTAATAATTTATCCTGATAGCAAACCTATTAAGCTTGCTGAGCACGCTCAATAGAGGCCAATGCCGTAGATGCCGCTGCAGGCATGTCTAATGTTGTGGTTGGGAAAGCAAAATCGGCCCCATGCGAATGTACAATCTCAACAATTTTAAGCATCACATCCTGCTGTACGTCTTTGTACTTAATCCATTCAACCGTTTTGGTAAAGGTATATACCAAGATATTAAGTGACGACGCACCGTAAGTATCAAAACTCACAATCAAGGTTTGTCGAGTATCGATATCTGGATGGTTTTGTAGCATAGTTTTAATATCACGCACGACATCACCCACCACCGCAGCATCACAATACCGTAAACCGACACTTTGCTTAATACGGCGATTGAGCATGCGAGACGCATTTTCTACCACCACCGAGCTAAACACCGAGTTAGGCACATACATTGGACGCTTATCAAAGGTGCGAATAATGGTCATACGGAAACCAATTTTCTCTACCGTACCTTCAATTTGACGATCAGGACTGCGGATCCAATCACCCACCTTAAACGGACGATCAAAATATAACATCATGCCGCCAAAGAAATTCGCCAGCAGATCTTTGGCTGCCATACCGACAACTAAACCACCAACACCACCAAAGGTGAGTAAGCCTGATAAACTCAAGCCCAGATTTTGCATCGCAATTAAACCGCCAAACACCATGACGATTAAACGCAAAATCTTCGATATCGCATTTACGGTTGTCGCATCACGCTGCGGTCGGTTTTCCAATATGGTCTGCTCCATATTGGAAATTAAACGAAATAGCGTCCAAACAATGGTCCAGATCAGCAACAGATGACGAAGAGTCGATAATGATGTACTGGAATAACTGGTCAAGTTATCGACTAATATGCCTATCGACAGCAGCCCCGGCCAAACCCAAATACATAAAGTAATGGGGGCGCGGATCGCACTGATTAATGCGTCATCCCAAATAAACTGACTTTTTTCTGCCACTATAGCTAAACGGCGTGACAATAAGATCCATCCGCCCCATAACACCGAGCTCAACAATAACAGTAAGCCAATGTTATACATCCAATCGACAGATGCGCCCTTTTCTAACGACGACCACCAATATATGAACTTTTCCATAACGTTTCTGTTTCTCTATGATTAGCGATACGCAAAAAATAGGCTACCGATATAGCCTATCCGTCATATTATATTGAGATCATACTAAACATCAGACACCGCGCAAAGCTAGCCTAAAAACAAGGTTCTTAGTGCTCCGTCGAAGAAGTGTTAGTAGCCAAGAAAGGCAACCGCAAAAATCGCGATAAAAAAGGTGATCATAAAGGTACTGGCGAGAACAAATAGCTTACGTACTTTAATACATTTCGCCATAAAGACCGGATCATGATGCTTTTTATATTGCTCGCTGCGGATGTAATGAAATAAACGGATCTGTTTACTGACATTACCTTGAGAAGAGAAAAAACCGCGCCCATCCACTTGCTGATACAACAGGGGATCACATTCTCGCATCACCACCAGCAATGTTCTTAAGGTACTGATGTAACGAGACGTATTAACAACTGCCACTAAAAAAAGTGCGAAAAGAAATGCATCACTACTCATATATATTCTCCCAAAAAATGCGGTTCCACTCGCCGGGAGATAAGGGAGCAAATTTGCTCCCTATCAATATTAGGCTTGTGAATCCATAACAGATGTAGACTCTGCTTTTGCCATCGCGGATAAATCTTTATCAATAAAGAATAGTGCCTTACCGTCTTCACCGACTAACTCAATTTTATCTAAAATGCCTTTAAACAATTTTTCTTCTTCGTGTTGCTCTGATACGTACCACTGTAAAAAGTTAAATGTTGAGTAATCTTGCGTAGTAAATGCAACATGAGCAAGCTCATTGATCTTCTTAGTAATTAATTGCTCGTGCTCATAGGTTTCACGGAATACATCACCTAGTGATGCAAATTCGTGTTTTGGCGCCTCAATCGTACCAAGAATTGGCAATGCGCCTGTTTCGCTCACATAAGTAAACAAACGTTGCATATGTTCCATTTCTTCAACGGCATGAGCACGTAAAAATTCAGCAGCACCTTCGAAACCTTTATCCTCACACCATGCACTCATCTGTAAGTATAGGTTTGAAGAGAAAAATTCTAAGTTGATTTGCTCGTTTAGGTTATCAACCATAGCCTTGGCTAACATTGCACTACTCCTGTTTGTTTAAGTGTAATCAAGACATTGTCACTGCGCATTGTTTAGAATGCAACTAACGAAAAAAAATACTGAGATAATTCTCTTTTATTTTTCATGAAGTACGAAATCAACAGTAAAATCGCTTACTTGTTTTTGAAAAATAATTAACCACAACTCCGTAATAAGATGCGACTAAATCGATATTTTTGCCCCATACTCAATGCTAATATGAATCATACCTAATGAATATGGAGTGTCAGTTAATGGTCTATAAACATATCCTTGCCGCCATCGATTTATCAGACGATAGCGAAGTATTAGTCCATAAGGCCGCGCTATTAGCCAAAGCCCTAGATGCGAAGTTATCTCTGATCCATATCGATGTTGATTACGCTGATTTATACACCGGACTCATTGATATTAATTTAGCAGAGATGCATGAGCGTGCTGAAAATGATGCGCAAACACGCCTTCATCAACTGGCACAAAAAGCACACTATCCGGTGTCACATACCCTTGTCGGTAGCGGTGATCTGAGTGAAGAAATTTGTCATGCGATAAAAAACATGGATGTTGATTTGGTCATTTGTGGTCATCATCAAGATTTCTGGAGCAAAATCTTATCATCAACCCGCCAACTTCTAAGCCGTACGCCTGTTGATTTATTAATGATTCCACTGAAATAATCTCGCTATCCCCCTCTTAATCCAGCAGCCAACACCGTTGGCTGCTGCTCATACCTGTTATTTTCTACTCTATCTTTCATAGGCGACAAGATTAACTTTCGCTACACTGCATACCCTTAATTTTTCAAATGGATGTTGCTGGCGTAATGGGATATTTATCTGTCATCACCCTTTTATGGGCGTTTTCTTTTAGCTTAATTGGCGTCTACCTTGCCGGTCAGGTTGACCCTTGGTTTTCTGTATTAACTCGTGTCAGTTTAGCCGCGTTGGTTTTTATCCCTTTTTTACGCTTTAAACATATTCATCCCAAATTAGCGCTCAAATTAATGATGGTTGGCGCTTTCCAATTAGGGATCATGTATTGCTTCTACTACCAATCTTTTTTATATCTCAGTGTGCCTGAGGTATTACTGTTTACTATTTTCACCCCAATTTATGTCACTTTGATTTACGATGCACTCCATAAACAGTTTTCTCCGTGGTATTTGCTCACCGCAGCAATCGCTGTACTGGGTGCTGCTGTGATCAAGTTTGAAGGCATCAACCAAAACTTTATTATCGGCTTTTTCATCGTCCAAGGGGCGAACCTGTGTTTTGCTATCGGGCAAGTGGGCTATAAGCGAATTATCGAACAAGAAACCACAGAGTTGCCACAACATACGGTATTTGGCTGGTTTTACATTGGTGCTATCTGTATCGCGTTACCGATGTTCTTATTGTTTGGCAATAACGACAAGCTACCGACGACCGATACTCAATGGGGGATATTGGTTTATCTTGGTATCGTTGCTTCAGGCTTAGGGTATTTCATCTGGAATAAAGGGGCGACGTTAGTCAATGCTGGCGCGCTGGCAATCATGAATAATGCACTGGTACCTGCTGGGTTGATTGTGAATATCGTGATTTGGAATCGTGATGTGGATTATTCACGTTTGATAGTCGGTGGCGTGATCATAATGTTTTCACTGTGGCTAAATGAAACCTGGGTGAAACGCAAAGTTCAGCAAAGCCAATGGTAAATCGCTTGTTATAAAAACAACAAAGCCAGCGTTTAACGCTGGCTTTGGTTTAAACATTTAATCGTTAAATAAACGCAAATGCGTCAGCAAACATATGTTCTCTTTGCGCATTTTTATCACTGCAGAAACGCTCACGGGCGGCACCTGCCATTTCAAAACGACCACACACGTAGATGTCGTACGCTGATAGGCAAACAAAATCTTCTGCAACAGCATCCAATACATTACCGACTTTGCCTGACCAGTTTGCAGGGGCATTTTCAACTACAGGCACATAGGTAATGTTGCCGTGTTTGGCTGCTAACGCCTGCATCTCTTCATTCGCATACAGCTGATCGATACCACGACCACCCCAATACACAAAAATAGGCTGGGTTAAACCACGGCTAATGCAGTTATCAAGCATGCTACGGATATAAGAAAAACCAGTACCACCGGCGATCATTAGTAGTGGACGCTCACTTTCATGGCGCAGCCATGCATCACCGTGGGCAGCATCAATCACCACAGGTTCATTGCAATCTAATGCCGCTTTCATCGCTTCTACGACTTCTAATGCATACGCATTTTGCTCTGCCGCACCAATATGTAGTTCAAGCTCGCCTTCACGACATGGGCTACTGGCAATTGAAAATGGACGCTTATCTTTCTCGCCCATTACCGCAAGCAGATATTGTCCCGCTTTGAAATCAATCGCCTGCTCAGGCTTTAACAAAATGCGATACGTGTTCGCGGCTAAGGGTTGTACTGACTTTACTTCGCACTGGATAGACATGGTTTTCCTCTAGTCTAACGTTAACACCAAGTCACTTTCCGCGACCGCTTGGCAGGTAAAAATCCATCCTTCCGCTTGTTCTTTTTCAGTGAGCATTGGCGCTAACTGATAACTCACTTCACCGGATGTTTTACGGCACAGACACATAGCACATGCCCCTACCTGACAGCGATTGGGAAAAGTAATGCCTGCGTCGAGCGCTGCTTGTAATACCGTTTGCTGCGTTGACGCAGTAAAGGTGATGTTGTTTGGCAACAGGCGTACTTGATACATAATTTTCTCTTACTACTGACTATTTGAAGCAGCAATAAATAATACTCACTCTACCGCTCAGTATAGCGATAAACAGTTAGATCTCGATCCCAAGTTGGTCCCAAATCGCATCTATTTTCGCGACAACTTGCGGATTTTTAACTATTGGGTTGCCCCATTCACGTGCCACAGCATCAGGCCATTTATTCGTCGCATCTAATCCAAGCTTACTACTTTGGTCTAATACTGACGCTAGCTGTACCGTATCACGGCTAGGATCCATACGTGTAGTGATCGCCCAAATAACATCGTTCCAATCACGCACGTTGACGTCTTGATCACACAAGATGACAAATTTTGCATCACTAAACTGCGCCATGAAGTCCCAAATACCTTGCATCACACGTTGCGCCTGATCCGCTTCAGTATTGGTAATACTTACAATCGCCATCTGCTGCTTACTTGCCGTCGGTAAGTAAATATCAATGATCTCAGAATAAGTGTCACGCAAAGCAGCTATGCCCGCTTCAACATCAAATTGCTGATCATATTTGGTTGCAATTGATGGTGTACTCGCAAGCTCAGCGTCCCATTTCACTGTTGCATCTAAGCCCATTTTAGAGCCAAGCCCAACCACAGGCGAAGCAAAATCTAATGAGTCAATTGGGGTATTATCAATGAACAAGGTATCACGCACGGGCTCCATGTGAGTTGTCATCGCAGACACCACACTGTCCCAATTACGGGCATCGACACTCTCGTCACACACAATCACATATTTGGTGTACATGAATTGGCGCAAGAAAGACCATACGCCCATCATCACACGTTTGGCATGACCCGGATATTGCTTCTTCATCGTCACCACTGCCATGCGGTATGAACACCCTTCTGGTGGCAGGTAGAAATCAACTATCTCAGGAAATTGCTTTTGCAAAATAGGCACAAAGACTTCATTAAGTGCCACACCTAATACTGCAGGCTCATCGGGCGGACGACCAGTGTAGGTGCTGTGATAAATCGGATCGTTACGCATGGTGATATGCGTAATGGTAAAGACATGATGACGCTCTTTCTCGTTGTAGTAACCAGTATGATCGCCATACGGGCCTTCATCAGCAAACTCTTCAGGGTCGATATAGCCTTCCATGACAATTTCTGCACTTGCTGGCACATCTAAGTCATTGGTTAAACTTTTCACCACTTCAGTACGACGCCCACGCAGTAAGCCTGCAAAAGCGTACTCAGATAAGGTATCTGGAATTGGCGTTACAGCCCCTAAAATCGTGGCCGGATCGGCACCGAAAGCGACAGTGATTGGGAATTTCTCACCCGGATGGGTTTCCATCCATTCACGCAGATCTAATGCCCCACCACGGTGAGCCAACCAGCGCATAATGATTTTATTTTTCGCGATTTTTTGCTGACGATAAATCCCTAAGTTTTGGCGCTTTTTATGTGGTCCTTTAGTGATGGTTAAGCCCCATGTAAGCAGTGGTGCCACATCATCAGGCCAACAGCTCATTACAGGGATTTTATCTAAATCAACCTCATCACCTTGCCACACAATTTCTTGGCACGGCGCATTGCGCAGACGCTTCACTGGCATATTGAGTACTTGCTTAAATGCTGGGATCTTATCTAACGCTTCACGAAAACCACGAGGTGGCTCAGGCTCTTTTAAATACGCTAATAATTTACCGACTTCGCGCAACTCTTTCACTTCTGTGCGCCCCATTCCCATCGCAACACGCTGTGGCGTACCAAACAAGTTGGCAAGCACTGGCATGTTGTAACCAATAGGATTTTCAAACAAAAGCGCAGGACCACCAGCACGTAAAGTGCGATCGCTAATTTCTGTTATTTCTTGATCGGGATCGACTGCTTGCTTAATTCGCTTCAATTGCCCGTTTTGTTCTAAATAGGCGATGAAGTCTCGCAGATCCTTGAATTTCATATCTGATACCACGATTGAGCTACGCCATAACCGAAAATAACAGCGTAGTGATGAGAATGATTTTCGCTAGTATAACCAGTTGTAGAGGCTAAAACACCCGTTCTGCGGTCTAATTTCGCCACCAGATGTTTCAATTAAGCTGGTTATCACCCTAGTAAATAAAGGGGTTAGGGTTTCATTGCAGACACTGAGCCCATCGATAACAACTCTTCTATATGAGCAACTAAATCAGGATCACTGCTGGCAGTTAAGAGTTGTTGTAACCAGTGACCATGACCTTGCTTAAGCAAGTGAGGCGTGATCAACAAACGTTCTATTTCGTTACCTAACTGGTTCTGTAAAAAGATTTTGGCTTTATCAGGCAATGGCTTAAAACTGGTTAAAGCGCGGTATGCTGACTCTTTTAATGAAGGGTTTGCTGTTGCTGCAATTAATTGGCTTACCACAAAATCAGAAGCGGTAACTTGAGATAAACGGTTTAATTCTGCCAAGCTGTATTGATCGGTACGGCGACGCCATAACACATCATACAACTTCGCATCATTAGAGTGTGCTGCTAAGGTTGCTAAGATGCTGTTATCTGGCAGCCAAATCAGCTGAGGATCTGAATGAAACTGCTCAACCAGCGCATTAATTGCTGGCGGTGATAATTGCGCGATCGCACGTGCAATCACTTGGCTGCGCTTCTGTTGCTGCTCTAAATCGCCTTTTAGCCATTCAGATAACGTCAATTTTCCTCGCTCTAAGTTAATCACAGCTCGCTGGCTCACTAAGTCCTTTTTCCACTCACGCAGCAGTCCATTGGCTTGATTACTATAAAAGAAAGCCATTCGGCTGACGGTATAACCATCACCTTGCTCAGTAATAGTAAACGGTGATTGTCGCTTCGCTTGAATTTTGAGCCACGCAATACGAGCAGTGTTAAAACGACCGACTTCGCTGGCGTATTTGATCAACTGGCTACGAGCCACTTCTTGAGTTAATGGTGGGAGTTGATCAAGCAGAATCTCCAATGACTGAAAATCACTGTGATCATAATAAGGTTTGAGCGCCTCAATGTGAGCAACAAATTGTGGCATTTGCTTAATATGCTGGATTTTCGCTTCGGTTATCTCTGTCGCAGAAATAGGCTGTAATGCCGAGGCGATCAGCAAGCCTAGCGCACACCAATGTCGTAACATAACGCCTCCCTAGCGAAGTAAAACTCTTCTTCCTTACCCATACCATCGCAATACAAGGTAATTTCTGTCAATAAAAAACGCCGCCCGTGGGCGACGTTTTCAAAATCTGTGACTCAGTACAGCGTATTATGACTTCTGACGACGCATCGCATCAAAGAATTCATCATTAGTCTTCGTCATTGATAGCTTATCAATTAAGAATTCCATGCTGTCAGTTTCGCTCATTGGGTGAACGATCTTACGTAGAATCCACATCTTCTGTAGCTCGTCCGCTTTCGCTAGTAGCTCTTCACGACGCGTACCTGAGCGGTTGATATCAATAGCAGGGAATACACGTTTCTCAGCGATCTTACGAGAAAGGTGAAGTTCCATGTTACCTGTACCTTTAAATTCTTCGTAGATAACTTCATCCATTTTCGAACCAGTATCAACGAGTGCTGTTGCGATGATAGTTAAGCTACCGCCTTCTTCTACGTTACGTGCAGCACCAAAGAAGCGCTTAGGACGGTGAAGGGCGTTGGCATCTACACCACCAGTTAATACCTTACCAGAAGAAGGAATTACGGTGTTGTATGCACGTGCTAGACGTGTAATTGAGTCAAGTAAGATAACCACATCTTTCTTGTGCTCTACTAAACGTTTTGCTTTTTCAATTACCATTTCAGCCACTTGTACGTGACGTGATGCTGGCTCATCAAACGTTGATGCAATCACTTCGCCTTTTACAAGGCGTTGCATCTCGGTCACTTCTTCTGGACGCTCATCAATAAGCAATACCATTAACTCACACTCAGGGTGGTTATGGGCAATACTTTGGGCAATGTTTTGAAGTAGCATTGTTTTACCCGCTTTTGGCGGAGCAACAATCAGACCACGCTGGCCTTTACCGATAGGTGATGCTAAATCAAGAACACGTGCTGTGATGTCTTCTGTAGAACCGTTACCACGTTCCATACGCATACGTGAGTTTGCATGCAGTGGGGTAAGGTTTTCAAATAGGATCTTATTGCGGGCGTTGTCTGGCTTGTCGTAGTTTACTTCGTTAACTTTCAGTAGTGCAAAGTAACGCTCACCGTCTTTTGGTGGACGAATTTTTCCGGCAATGGTATCGCCAGTACGTAAGTTAAAACGACGGATTTGACTTGGTGATACATAAATATCATCAGGGCCAGCAAGGTAAGAACTATCAGCGCTACGAAGGAAGCCGAAGCCATCTTGTAATATTTCTAGAACACCATCGCCAAAAATATCCTCACCACTCTTCGCATGCTGCTTAAGAATGGAGAAGATGATGTCTTGCTTTCTCAAGCGGGCAAGGTTTTCTAATCCTAAACTTTCGCCAAGTGATACCAACTTAGAAATCGGTTGGCTCTTTAATTCTGTAAGGTTCATAGTGGTGGGTTTCTTGTCTGTCAAAATCGGGGTTCTATATTAGTTGAGATAAAGATGACCAATAGGGCCTGGTCAAGAAATGAACGAAAATGTAATTTCTGTGCGCTAAGGTAACACTAAACGTTCTATCCGTCTAGCATAGACGTTAGACAAACCATGTACAACTTACAAATTGTCCATGGTTTGTAAAATTGCACTTATAGGTTCGCGTCTAAGAACTCTTTAAGCTGTGTTTTCGACAGCGCGCCAACCTTTGTTGCCGCTACACCACCGTCTTTAAACAGCAGTAATGTCGGAATACCACGAATACCAAACTTCGGCGGTGTTTCCGCATTCTGATCAATATTTAATTTACCAATCGTTAGCTTGCCTTCGTATTCATCAGCGATTTCGTCAAGAATAGGGGCAATCATTTTACATGGACCACACCATTCAGCCCAAAAATCGACTAATACCGGGCCAGCAGCATTGATTACATCAGTGTCAAAACTCGCATCTGTAAGCTGCACAATCTTGTCGCTCATCTTCCACTCCAACAGTTGATTTTGTTAGCTGATCTTATTTTACCAGCAAATCGTTACCCTATTTGAATGGAATACGTTTCGTATTGCAACCCTAAGCTGATATTCTATAGCAATGAAGACGACTCACATCACAGAGCGGAAATTTGCCGAGCTAGGGTTAAACCCTCTAGTTTTAAAAGGATTGGATGATAAAGGGTTCCATAATTGTACCCCGATCCAAGCCTTGGCATTGCCAGTTATGCTCACTGGCCATGATATCGCGGGACAGGCTCAAACAGGTACGGGTAAAACCATTGCCTTCCTAACCGCTACTTTTAACCATTTATTGGAGACTGCTGCGCCTGCACATCGAAAAACCAATCAACCGCGTGCCATTATCATGGCGCCTACGCGTGAATTGGCGATCCAAATTTATAATGATGCATCATCACTGATTGCAAGTACGGGCTTGAAAGCCGGCCTCGCTTACGGTGGCGAACCTTACGAGAAGCAAAAAGCGATTCTTGATGAGGGTGTGGATATCTTAATCGGTACGTGTGGCCGTATTATTGATTTCTACAAGCAACGTGTTATTGATTTAGCGAGCATTCAAGTCGTAGTACTTGATGAAGCCGATCGTATGTTCGATTTAGGTTTTATTAAAGACATTCGCTTCTTGTTCCGTCGCATGCCAGCACCGAGCGAGCGTTTAAGCCTGCTATTCTCAGCCACATTGTCCTACCGTGTGAAAGAATTAGCATTTGAACATATGAATAGTCCTGAAAGCGTTGTCGTTGAGCCGGAACAAAAAACGGGCCACCGCATTCAAGAAGAATTGTTCTACCCATCTAACCAAGAAAAAATGCGTTTATTACAAACGTTGATCGAGGAAGAGTGGCCAGAGCGCGCAATTATTTTTGCTAATACCAAGCACCGCTGTGAAGATGTTTGGGGTCACTTAGCTGCTGATGGTCATCGTGTTGGTTTGCTAACTGGCGATGTGCCACAGAAAAAACGTGAGCGTATTTTGGATCAATTCACCAACGGTGATGTTGATATCTTAGTCGCGACCGATGTCGCTGCACGTGGTTTGCATATCCCTGCAGTAACGCACGTATTTAACTACGATCTCCCTGATGATGCAGAAGATTATGTACACCGTATTGGTCGTACAGGTCGTGCAGGCCTAAGTGGTCACTCAATCAGTTTTGCTTGTGAAGAGTACGCTATTAACCTAACCGCTATTGAAACTTACATTGAACATGGTATTCCACAGTCAAAGTATGATTCAGAAGCATTGTTAGACGATCTTCCAGCACCGATCCGCCTCCAACGAAATCCTCGTCAAGGTGGTCGCCGTAACACTCAACGTCAAGGCCAAGGTCAAGGGCAACAACGTTCGCGCAATAATCGCCGTCGTCCGCCTCAAAACAATAAGCCTGCGTAATAACGATAAGTAATGTATGTCTATGGAAAGAAATTCAGTATCACCGCTTTATGCCGCCATTGATCTCGGCTCAAATAGTTTCCACATGTGGATTGTGCGCGAAGTAAATGGCAGTGTTCAGACACTCGCGAAAATCAAACGTAAAGTGCGTTTAGCCGCAGGGCTTAACAACCAAAATGTACTCAGCGAAGAAGCGATGCAGCGTGGCCTTGATTGTTTGGCTCTCTTTGCCGAACGCTTACAAGATATCAAAGCCGACCATATCCGTATCGTTGGTACTGCCGCCTTACGTACAGCAGTGAACGCAGAAGAATTTCTTTCCAAGGCGAAGGCTATTCTTGGTTATCCGGTCAATATTATTCCGGGTGAAGAAGAAGCCCGCATTATCTATCAAGGGGTGGCGCACACCTCTGGTGGTAGTGATAAACGTTTAGTGGTCGATATCGGCGGTGCCAGCACTGAAGTTATTATTGGCAAAGGGTTTGATAGCAGCGCTTTAACCAGCTTAAAAATTGGTTGTGTGACTTGGCTTGAACGTTACTTTAAAGATCGCTACCTCACTTCAGCCAACTTCGAGGCGGCGATTAATGGCGCCAAAGAAGTCATTGAACCGATCATTGAACGCTATACCGAACTCGGTTGGGAATCTTGTGTTGGTGCCAGTGGAACGGTACAAGCACTACAAGAAATTATGCTGGCGCAAGGAATGGATGAAATCATTACCTTGCAAAAGCTTAAGCGCTTACAACGTCAAGCTATGCAATACGAGCGCTTAGAAGATCTTGATATTGAAGGTTTAACACTAGAACGCGCATTAGTATTCCCTAGTGGTTTATCAATTTTAATCGCGCTATTTGAGTCATTAAAAATTGAATCTATGACGCTAGCCGGTGGCGCGCTACGTGAAGGCATGGTGTATGAAATGATGGAACAAATGCGCCATCATGATGTATGTACTCGTACCATAAACAGTGTTCAGCAACGCTTTCAAATTGATACCGAACATGCCGATATTGTCAACGATATGGCAATGTCGATGTTAAGCCAATGCCCAAATTGGCAACTAGAGCCTCAAGCACAAAACTTATTGGAAGCGGCGGTAAAACTGCATGAGATAGGGACAAGCATTGAATTTAAGAAAAGTGCAGATCATGCAGCTTATCTAATCAAGCACCTAGATCTTCCTGGTTTTACCCGTGCTCAACGTCATTTACTGGCCGAAATCTTACGTCGCTACATTGGTCCTCTCACCAGCTTACCTGAGCAACATGCCCTCTCAGCTCAAAGCGCGGCGCGATTACTGCGTTTATTACGTATTGCCGTGATTATGTGCCACCGTCGTGATACCCATTGTTTACCGCCATTTAGCCTGCAAGTTGATAACGATAAGTTAACGTTACTGTTGCCTGCAAAATGGCTGATCAACAACCCGCTAACGCGTAGTGAGCTACACCAAGAAGCAACCCGTCAAACAGATATGGGCTGGCCTATGGTCGTGACATCGCAAGACTAAACATTCTACTCGATCAAAAAAGGCTCCTTAAAGGAGCCTTTTTTTATACAGCAATAGTCATAATTAACCCGTAATACCACTATGACGCAGCATTGCATCTAGCTCAGGCTCTCGACCACGGAAGCGTTTGAATAGCGCCATTGGCTCTTCACTGCCCCCTTGCTCAAGAATACAAGTTAGGAAGTCTTGACCTGTTAGCGGATTGAAAATGCCTTCCTCTTCAAAGCGTGAAAACGCATCAGAAGACAATAATTCTGCCCACAAATAGCTGTAGTAACCTGCACTATAGCCACCAGCAAAAATATGACTAAAGCTGTGTGGAAAACGTCCCCATTCTGGGCTTGGTACCACTGAGACACGTGATTTCACTTTAAATAAGGTATCTAACACCTGTGCGCCCACTTCTGGATCATATTCGGTGTATAGCGTGAAATCGAACAGACCAAACTCAAGCTGACGTAAAATAAACATCGCTGATTGGAAGTTCTTCGCTGCGAGCATCTTATCTAGCATTTCTTTTGGTAGTGGCTCGCCTGTTTCATAGTGACCAGAAATAAACGCCAGTGCTTCTTCTTCCCAACACCAATTTTCTAGGAACTGGCTTGGTAGCTCTACCGCATCCCATGGCACACCGTTAATACCTGATACTGACGCTACATCAACTTGCGTTAGCATGTGATGAATACCGTGGCCCGTTTCATGGAACAAGGTTACGACTTCATTGTGAGTAAACAATGCCGGCTTATCGCCAATCGGACGGTTAAAGTTACAAGTTAAGTAGGCTACTGGGGTTTGTAACGTGCCATCAATACGGGTGCGACGAACCATGCATTCGTCCATCCACGCACCACCACGTTTATGATCGCGGGCGTAAAGATCAAGATAAAAGCTACCGCGAAGTTTACCTTTATTATCAAAGATGTCATAAAACGTTACTGATTCATGCCAAACTTCTACACCTTCACGTTGTTTGATCTCTAAACCAAACACACGCTTTAATACTTCAAAGAGACCTGCAACGACTTTCTTTTCAGGGAAATATGGACGTAATTCTTCATCTGAAATGCTGTAACGATGTTGTTTTAGCTTCTCTGAATAGTAAGCAAAATCCCATGGCTGTAGATCGTCGATACCATATTCATTCTTAGCATATTCACGTAGCTCAGCCACCTCACGCTCACCTTGTGGCTTCGCACGATCAGCAAGATCATTTAAGAAACCTAACACTTGCTCGGTAGATTCCGCCATTTTGGTCGCCAGTGATTTTTCACTGTAGCTGTTAAACCCTAACATACGAGCCAGTTCGTGGCTCAGTTTCAGTTTTTCTGCAATGACTTCAGTGTTATCAAATTCACCTGCATTAGGACCACGATCTGAGGCACGGGTACCGAACGCTTCATACATTTCAGCACGGAGTTCACGATTATCACAGTAAGTCATTACCGGTAAGTACGACGGCATTTCTAGAGTGAATAAATACCCTTCTTTCTCTTTCGCTTCTGCGTTCGCTTTTGCCGCAAGCAAAACCGATTCAGGCAAACCGCTTAATTGCTCAACATCAGTAATGACCTTGTTCCATGCCATGGTGGCATCTAACACGTTATTACTAAAGGTTGAAGATAGCTCAGATAAGCGTTTACTGATCTCACCGTAACGCGCTTGCTCTTGTGCAGGTAAGCCAATACCTGATAGCTCAAATTCTTTTAAGGCGTCTTTGATCGACTTTTGCTGCGCTTTATTCAACGACGCAAATTTATCGCTCGCTTTAATCGCTTTATAGGCTTCGTACAATCCTTTGTGTTGTCCAACCCAGGTACTGTAATCAGATAACAGAGGCAAACAGCTTTCATACGCTTCACGTAATTCAGCACTATTTTTCACGCCATTAAGATGACCGACAGGTGACCAAATACGACCTAGGCGATCATCAGTTTCAGCTAAAGGCGCACAGATGGTTTCCCAAGTTGGCTCTGCCATTTCCATCAACACAGATTCTACATTTTCACGACAATCTGCGATCGCTTGTTCAACCGCGGGCTTAATATGCTCAGGTTTAATATGAGCAAACGGTGGCAAATCGGTCATCGTCAATAATGGGTTAGACATACGCTTTTCCTTTATTTTTTTATCTTATTATTAACATGCGCCCGCGATAGGTAAATTTCAATCGTTTGCGTGGTTTAGTGTATAAAAAGGCAAAAATTCACGCATTTACTCATGATTGTTCACTCTAAAGGTGGTGTCATGGTTGGATAATAGGTGAGAATTAACGATAATACTGTTTAACCCCTCTCCTTTTATATACCGATAGAGATTGATTTCATGCTGAGTTATCGTC
Source organism: Photobacterium sp. GB-36 (assembly GCF_003026135.1). Classification (NCBI taxonomy): domain Bacteria; kingdom Pseudomonadati; phylum Pseudomonadota; class Gammaproteobacteria; order Vibrionales; family Vibrionaceae; genus Photobacterium; species Photobacterium sp. GB-36. The sequence continues at coordinate 21,376 of NZ_PYNY01000031.1, forward strand.
ACAGCTTCCATGCTGGCAACCATGCCGACGTGGTTAAACACATTGTTCAAAGCTTAATTTTGGATGCACTCAAGCAGAAAGATAAACCTTTCGTCTATCACGATACCCACTCAGGTGTAGGTCGTTACGATCTGCAAGATGAGCGCAGCGAAAAAACCGGTGAATTTAAACAAGGTATTGCACGTATTTGGTCACGTGATGATATCCCTGAAGCGATCCAAAGCTACATTGAAACGATTAAAGATCTTAATCACGGCGAAGAGCTGCGTTACTACCCAGGCTCTCCAAAAGTGGCACGCGCACAAATCCGTGATCAAGACCGTATGGTACTCACCGAACTTCACCCAAGTGATTTCCCTCTACTCCTGCAAGAGTTCCGTGGCGATCGCCAAGTAAAAATGTATAAAGAAGATGCCTTTGCTCGCTTAAAAGCGACCCTACCGCCGAAAGAGCGTCGCGGTGTGGTACTGATCGATCCCCCCTATGAACTTAAACATGAATACCAAGATGTAGTAAAAGCGATCAAGCAAAGCCATCAACGTTGGGCGACAGGTACCTATGCGATTTGGTACCCTGTGGTTTATCGTGAAACTATCGACAACATGCTTCAAGGCTTAAAAGATTTAAATATCCCCAAAATCTTACAAATTGAACTGGGTGTAGAGCCTGATAGTGAAGAGCGCGGTATGACAGCATCAGGCATGATTGTGATTAACCCGCCTTGGAAGCTAGAAAGCCAAATGCGTGACATTCTACCTTGGTTACAGCAAGCCATTGCGCCTAATCATGGTCACCACACCGTTAAATGGGTTGTGCCTGAATAAGCTCCATTGGCAATATTTCCTCCCTTTAAATACAGGCAGTGTATGCTGCCTGTACCAGATAATTCGTGCCACAATCTCAATTTCCGATGATTTAATAGCAAATCAATCGTATTTTCCGATTTTAAATCCTCGTCAGGCACCCCAATCTTTATTACACTAGCTCAATAGCTCGTCACGAATATAACGAATATTAATGGAGTAAAGTCATGGCAAAGCATTTTGATTACATCTGTATCGGCGGTGGTAGCGGCGGTATTGCATCGGCAAACCGTGCTGCAATGTATGGTGCAAAAGTTGCGATTATCGAAGCAAAAGCACTCGGCGGTACTTGTGTAAACGTAGGTTGTGTACCTAAAAAAGTGATGTGGCACGGTGCTCAAATCGCTGAAGCTATGCACCTTTACGCAAAAGATTACGGCTTCAATGTTGATGTAAAAGGTTTTGACTGGAGCAAACTGGTCGAAAGCCGTGAAGCTTACATCAGCCGTATCCACACTTCTTACGACAATGTACTAGGCAATAACAAAGTTGAAGTGATCAACGGTTTTGCCCATTTCGTTGACCAGAAAACGGTTGAAGTAAACGGTGAACACTACACCGCTGATCACATTCTTATTGCTGTTGGTGGCCGTCCATCAATTCCTGCAATCCAAGGCGCACACTACGGTATCGACTCTAACGGTTTCTTCGAACTAAAAGAGCAACCAAAACGTGCCGCTATCATTGGTGCAGGTTACATTGCCGTTGAAATCGCTGGTGTATTAAATGCACTAGGTACAGATACGCACTTATTCGTACGTAAAGAATCACCACTACGTAGCTTCGATCCAATGATTGTAGATACGCTAGTTGAAGTTATGGCAGCTGAAGGGCCAGCGTTACATACGCAATCTGTGCCAAAAGAAGTAGTGAAAGAAAAAGACGGCTCAATCACGCTGTACTTTGAAAACGGTGAATCACACAATACTGACGTACTGATCTGGGCTATCGGTCGTGAGCCAACTACAGATGCCATCAACCTAGCCGCTGCGGGTGTTGAAACCAATAACCGTGGTTTCATCAAAGTGGATGAATACCAACAAACTAACGTTCCTGGTATCTACTGTGTCGGTGACATCATGGAAGGCGGTATCGAACTAACACCTGTAGCAGTTAAAGCAGGTCGTCAGCTTTCTGAGCGTCTATTTAACAACAAACCTGATGCGAAGATGGACTACAAATTAGTCCCTACAGTAGTATTTAGCCACCCACCAATCGGTACTATCGGTCTTACTGAAGCTGAAGCGATTGCGCAATACGGCGAAGAAAACGTGAAAGTGTACAAGTCAGGCTTCACAGCAATGTACACCGCAGTTACTGCGCACCGTCAACCATGTAAGATGAAGCTGATCTGTGCAGGCGATGACGAGAAAGTAGTCGGTCTACACGGTATTGGTTTCGCGGTTGACGAAATGATCCAAGGCTTTGGTGTCGCGATGAAGATGGGCGCAACAAAAGCTGATTTTGATAGCGTTGTGGCTATTCACCCAACAGGCTCTGAGGAGTTTGTGACAATGCGCTAGGCATTAACACGAACCTAATATAGATAAGGCGATGTAGTGAAATACATCGCCTTTTTTATGCTATTGCTTTTATCAACGATACCGAAAGAGCTTAGTTTAAAAGCGTATTTTTACCTATTAACACACACCGCCAATTCATTAGTAAAACTAATACTAAAACACTAGTTTTTTTCATTTTTCAATGTTCCAAAAATATCTATAATTCGCGCATCGAAACACGACTGAATGCCTATATATCTTAGGGTTGGGCGAAGGTTGTACAGTAAAAACAGCTTAAACTTTATAGGTAATTCCATGACTCGCATCGTTAATAAAATTGTTGCTCTATACACTCCAGCGTTTTCTTCTCTATACAAAAACGGCAACAATAAGTAAGCATTAAAATACCTTACTGAAAAAAGAATTTAGAAAGGGCTTTGAACCGCATGTTCAAAGCCCTTTTGCTATATACCCTCTACCACTCAACCTTTGGCCTGACGTTTTTTAATCACGACAGCGTAAGCGTAATTAAGACGAAAAAAAACACCGCGCAAAGGCGATGTTTTTTTAAAATATATTCATTAATTAGTGATGATGGTGGTGATCATGACCACAACTACAGCTTGGCGCAATCACACTTTGAATTTGCGTAAGCGTGATTTGTTTTAGCAACTCTTCAGTGCTGATAGTGTTTAGTAAATGCATGTTTTCTGCATTCACAGCCATCACATCTTCGATTTCACGCTGCTTGTTAACCACATCAATTAATTTATGGCTAACTTCTGCTGGCAATGAAAACTCACGGATCACTTTCATTTCATTGCTTTGTGTATCAACAGCCATCATGTTTAATGTTAATGAAGCTGTATCTTCAGCAGGTTGTGCAAAAAACTCATTAGGGATCACCGCAGCATTAAACTGAATATCAAACGCCAGATCACCGAGTTTTAGTACCACTAAACAACCGCCATTTTCAGTGCTTAATACACCAAACTCAGCACCTGATTCAGCAAGCAGTTGTTGTTCATCTTCAGTAATGTTATCTAAACCAAGAAAAACAACATTCGTCATATCATTGCGGAACATTTCCAGAACAGCACCATCTCCCGCTGCAAATGGATGATTTTCAATAATTTGACCAACGTGAAAATGATTATGATGTTGTTCTGTCATAGCAAACCTCAATAAATTGGTAACGTTATAATTAAGCTAAAGCAATAAATACAACATATTGTTTAATGTCATCATTATAACCATTACAAAGAAAAACATAATCCCTACCAAAGCAAAAACACTATTACATATAAGTAATAATATTGCGCAAATGAGAAGAGTATCTAGAACCTCTAGAATAATGAGTCAAATACCCATCACAGTATAATCGTCATAACACACTAATTTTTATTAATTTGTTAAATCATAACGTTTACTAAACACATAAAAATCAGAATAAAATCAAAAAACATTTACATAATTAACCATTTTTTACCAGTCAACTATTCCATGCTTTATTAAAAGAATGTAATCTCTCCCTCCCTAAATATGGAAAACCAGTGAATAGTTATTCTCACAGGGTCTATAGAGGGTATTCCTATTTATTCGGCAGTTTCTATCAGTAGGTTGTAAATCAAGATGCATAACCAAGCAGTAGCACCACCTAAAAACACCTTAAACACCTGGCTAATGTTCATTATCCCATCATTAATTGGTGTCTTTCTTTTTATGGCACCGATTAATTTTAATGGTGACATTACAATCCCTATCGCTGTTTTAGCGAAAACTATTCAAGCGCAGTTTGAACATTCACTGACATCGATTGTGACAGGCGTGATCAGCTTTACAGCTATCATGTCGATCATCACTAAAGTGTTTAAGCCAGGGTTTATTACACGCAATGGTTTTTTAAACGGCTTACTAAACCCATCACCAATGTGGTTTGTGGTTCAACAGCTTGGTGCTATCTTTGCTGTTATGGCGTACTTTAATATTGGCCCTGTAATGTTTCGTAACGACGCGACAGGCGGTCTTGTATTAAACGATTTACTACCTGTTCTATTCTCAGTATTTATTTTTGCCGGTTTGCTACTGCCGCTTCTACTCAATTTTGGTCTACTGGAATTTTTCGGCACTTTATTTACTCGAATCATGCGTCCGATTTTTGGTTTGCCTGGCCGTTCATCTGTTAACTGCATTGCATCTTGGTTAGGTGATGGCTCGGTAGGCGTATTATTGACCAGTAAGCAATACGAATCGGGAATGTACACCCAACGTGAAGCGGCCATTATTGGTACAACCTTTTCAGCGGTATCTATTACCTTTAGCTTAGTCGTGATCGCGCAAGTTAACTTAGAGCACATGTTTGCACCGTTCTACTTAACGGTATGCCTTGCTGGTCTTGTCGCGGCAATTATTGTGCCTCGTCTACCGCCACTATCACGTAAGAAAAACATCTACATTGATGGCACAACAGAGAGTCAACATGATGAAAATGTGCCACAAGGTCACAACGTTTTCTCTTACGGTTTACACCAAGCACTAAAGAAAGCAGCTGAAGTTAAAAGTATTCCAGCAATTGCGTTAGATGGTGTGAAAAATGCCGTAGATATGGTGTTTGGCGTACTGCCTGTTGTTATGGCAATTGGTACTATCGCGCTGGTAATTGCAGAAAATACACCACTATTTGATTACTTAGGTATGCCATTTATTCCGTTCTTAGAATTGCTGCACATTCCAGAAGCGGAAGCGGCATCAAAGACGATTGTGGTGGGTTTCGCTGATATGTTCTTGCCATCTATTTTGGCCTCAACCATTGAAAGCGACATGACCCGTTTTATCATCGCAGCAATGTCAGTGACACAACTTATCTACATGTCTGAAATTGGTGCACTGCTTATCGGTAGTAAAGTACCCGTTAAAGCGTGGGAACTATTTGTAATTTTCATCCTACGTACACTGGTCACCTTGCCTGTGATTGCAGGCATGGCACATTTACTATTCTAAATTTGAGTTTCACTGATAAAAAAGGCGGCCATTGGTCGCCTTTTTTATTATCAAAATATTGATGTAGCTAAAGCATTAGACTTAATGCCAGCCAGCAATTTCGTTAATCTTATCGCATTTTATAAAATATAGTATTCATCATAAGAATAAGCACTTTTTTACCATTGATTTTATTTTCCTTAATTGCAAACATATCGAAAAATCAACTATAACTAACTGTTTTAATGTTATTTTCGGCTGATTAACTGTGCATATTGTTTAAGGAAATCTATATCATGCAATTTAAACTGTCTCTTGTTGCAGCATCCCTTCTTGCGACGCTAACTCTTACTGGCTGTAACGACGATTCATCTTCAACGCCAACAGCACCAGATGTTGAAAATCCATCTCCTGAGACAGGCAACCCTGACACTGGTAAGCCAGATACAGGCAATCCAACACCAGTTACAACAGGTCAATTTATTGATGCTAAGGTACAGGGCTTAGATTACGTTATCGGTACGAAAGCAGCACAAACAGATGCAGAAGGTAACTACGAGTTAGGTGCAGAAAATGGCACTATTAGTTTCTATATCGGTGGCAAAGACGGTCTATTAATTGGTTCAGTTTCTGGTCGTGCAGTTACAACCCCATTTGAAGCAGCTGGTACCTACGAGCGCTCTATTAACCTTGCACGTTTACTACTAACCATTAACGAACACAATGATGATTCAACCATTATCATCCCTTCACTGATCAAAGATAACCCAAGTACTGATATTCAAGCTGCACTAGCGAAAATTACCTTGGATGATGGTTACTTTGAAAAATCAGTTGAAACACTATTAACCCTGCTAGATTCAAAAGCGCTTGTAGCTGCTGCTGATGCTCAAAAGCACATGCAAGCATCTTTAAACCCAGAACAATTACAACGTGGTTCTGATGAAGTATTAACACAATGGGCAAAAGGCTCTAACCAAATTATTATTCATCGTAGTGCCAACCTACGCGTTAAAAATAGCAGCGATGAAACATTTAAAACGGTTATTCATCAAGACCAACAAAACGGTAAGTACGTTGGTGGCTTAAGCTTAATGAACTACAAGTTGACTGATGATCAATTTATTATTCTTGCTGGTTCTAACGACTCAACCATCGAAAAAACAAGCACTTTACCAAGCTTTGTTTATGAGATGACTAATAAGGCGGAAGCTTATACTGAAAATGAAATGATGCCTTGGTCTGAAATTGAAACAATGGGCTCTCCATACGCTTGTATGACTGCAAAAAACTGTAGTGAGCGCTTATTAACTCAAGCTAACCTTGAATACATTGAGCGTCAAGATGGCGACCATAAACAAAAAGAAGCACAGTCAGGTACATACGATCCAGTAACTCAGGTTTACACTCAAATTCGCAGCAAAGAATACCTAGATGGTGATTACGCAGGACGAATCAGTGAATCCATCGAATTCTTCTATCCTGTAGCGGATGCAAAAACAGATCGCTTTGTTGACTTCACAGGAACATGGACCGCTAAAGAAACGCGTCCTGATTGTCATGATGTAGCAACATCTAACTTAACGTTTGGTGAGAATACAATCACACTAACAGGCCAAGAGTTTATAGGTAAATGCGATATTGCTGATGGCATAAACGAAACGATCACATACGAAGACTTTGCAAAGATGGACTTCTGGTGGTTTGGTACCAACGATAAAGTATCTACAGCAACACTAGATCAGCTAAACACAACAGTACGTTGGAATGACAAAGATACTGGTGAGACAACCGATAACTTCAAGATCAACCGCTTTAGCTACATCCCAGCAGGTAAAGCATGGGATAAAGGCGTACTTGTTCGTGATACGTTAAGCGATAATGGTGCCAAAGTTGCTACTATTACGATGAAAAAATCGTAACAGCACCTAATAAAAAAGGCGACCAATGGGTCGCCTTTTTATTATCTAAACATCAAGCTATTAGCCTTTATAAATCTTCGGGTTAAACACGTCCCGTAACCAATCACCTAACAAGTTGATTACCAGTACTAATACCACCAGCAAAATACCGGGGAAGACAGTGATCCACCACGCGCCAGAGAAGATATATTTAAAGCCGATACTGATCAGTGAACCCAATGATGGCTGATCTACCGGTAAACCTAAGCCTAAGAATGACAAGGCCGCTTCTGACATAATGGCGTTCGCCACCTGTACCGTTGATATCACTAAGATCGGTGATAAACAGTTTGGCAGAATATGACGGAACATAATACGTGGCGCTCTAAAGCCCATGACTTTTGCCGCTTCAACATACTCTTTCTTCTTCTCGGCTAATACCGAAGCTCGCACTGTACGTGCATACTGAGGCCATTCAGCAATACCAATAATCATCACCAGCATGATCACCGCATATTGCGCATAGGTTTCAGCACCTAATGCGGTACGAAAAATCGCAGAAACGATGATCGCCACCATCATGGTCGAGAATGACAACTGCACGTCGGCAATACGCATCAAGAAACTATCAACACGGCCACCATAATAACCCGCAGTTAAGCCAATCACGATCCCCAGTGTCATTTGCAGTGCAACAGCAAGTAAACCAATCGTTAGTGATAAACGCGCACCATAAAGCATGGTCGATAAAATATCACGGCCTTGATCGTCGGTACCAAGTAAGAAGTTCTCATCACCATCTTCCATCCATGATGGCGGTAACTCTGAATCCATAATATCTATCGACGCTAAATCATACGGATTACTCGGCGCTATAAACGGTGCAAACAATGCCGTGGTGGCAAACGTTAGAAAGACAGCGAAGCACACCATCGCCACTTTGTCTTTCTTAAAATAATACAAAATATCGGAGTTTTTAAAACGCTCCCAACGGCTTGGTGCAGCTAGTGTATTACTCATGACTTACTCTCCCTTGCCAGTCAGGTTTACAGTCGGGTTAACCAATCCATAGAGCAAATCGACGATGGTATTAGTTACAACAAAGATCAAGCCAACAAAAATCACGTAAGCTGTGATAAGTGGGGTATCAACACGGTTAATGGCATCTAAAAACAGTAATCCTGTGCCTGGCCATTGGAATACACTTTCAGTCAAAATGGTGTAAGCAATCATGGTACCGATCTGCACCCCGCCAACCGTTAATACCGGCAGCATGGTGTTTTTTAAGGCGTGTTGGTAGTAGACCTTTTTCATCGGTAGCCCTTTCGCTTTCGCAAACTTAATGTATTCAGAGCTCAACACTTCTAACATTTCAGAGCGCACTAAACGAATAAACAACGGCAACATAATCGACGCTAAGGCAACACATGGCAGCACAAGGTGCTTTAAGCCATCAAGGGTAAAGAACCCCGACTCCCAACCTAAATAGTTGGCGGTTTCACCTCGACCAAACGAAGGTAACCAACCTAGCTCAATAGAAAAGACGTACATCAACATAATGGCAGTTAAGAAAACGGGAATTGATATACCAATACTACTGAACGCCATAATGGCTTTGGTTAAGAAACTATTGGGATGAATCGCGGAGTACACGCCAAGCGGAATAGAGACCAAGACAATAATAATTGTGGCACCAAAAACTAACTCTAAGGTGGCAACTAACTTGTCTAAAATCACCTCTGTGGCAGGCTTTTTAAAGGTATAAGACGTGCCAAGATCGCCTTGTACCGCATTAGCTAAAAATCGGCTGTATTTGGTGATAAACGGATCGTTAAGTCCTAAATCATCACGTAATTGTTGTCGTTCTGCTTCTGATACAGATTGCCCCACCAACTCTCGTAATGGGTCGCCAAGGTTATCTTGGATGGCAAAGGCCACCAAACTGATCACAAACATCACTATCAGTGCCTGATACAGGCGCTTGACCAGAAACGTAAACATTCCCTGCCCCTTCTCTTTCTTCCTGAAAAAGTGCCGGAGCAAGCTCCGGCACTGTCGCTTTCGCTATAACATTACTTACTTTTCATCGACCACAAGATCGCCAAAGTAAGGCTGTTCCATTGGGTTAACAATATCGGCCGCGTGTACATTTGAACGCGCGCCCCATGCAAGGCTCTGCCAATGCAGTGGGACAAACGCCGCTTCGTTGTACAACGTCGCTTCTACCTTCTGTAGCATGACTTTACGTTTGGCTTGATCGGTTTCTACGTTCGCCGCTTCAATCAACTTATCGACTTCAGGGTTAGAGTAAAAACCACAGTTGTACTGACCTTGACCTGTTTCTTCATTACGCGTCATGGTTAGGAACTCTGTCATGTTCGCTGAATCTTCAGTATCGGCATGCCAACCAATCATCATCATGTCTGCCGCACACTTATCAAACTCAGGCCAATATTGCGCTTTTGGCATGGTCTTGAGATCGACTTTCACGCCAATTTTAGACAGCATCGCCGCTACCGCTTGCGCTACTTTTGCATCGTTCACATAACGGTTATTCGGTGCCATCATGGTTAATGTAAAACCGTCGGCATAGCCCGCTTCTTTCATTAATTCTTTGGCTTTTTTCACATCATAACGCGGTACTAAATCAGCATTGTAACCTTGGTATCCCACTGGGCTCTGTTGACCTGCCGTAGTCGCAAAGCCTTTCATGATTTTCTTCACAATGCCTTCGTTGTTAATCGCATGTACAATCGCTTGACGTACGCGCACATCTTTCAACGCTTCATTGCTGTTCTGGTTCATTTGGAACGTGATAATACGGGTACCCGGTAGTGTCACCAGATCAACATCTTTTGCTTCTTTCAAACGTTTATGATCATTAGGTGCAACGTGATCAATCATATCAACACCACCAGAAAGCAACGCTGCAAGACGTGTTGCATCTTCTTTGATAGGCAATAGTGTTAGCTTATCTACATTACCTTTTGACGCTTTATCCCAGTAATTTGCATTACGGGTAAATTCAACTTTTACCCCTTGCTCACGCTCTGTAACGATAAATGGACCGGTACCTGAAAGATTGGTAGAAGCAAATGAGTTACCGTGTTTCGCAATTTCCGCTTTATCTTTACCTTCAGCGGTTTTCCCTGTGTAGAACTTGCTGTCCATTGGGAAGATGTATGTCGCAGTTTGTAGTACCAGTGGATAGGTTCCTTTCGAGATCAACTCAACCGTGTAGTCATCCACTTTCTTCATTTCAGAATACGGGGCAAAGATCTTTTTAAAGTCTGCCGAATCTTGCAGGCGATTAAATGTCCATACCACATCGTCCGCCGTAAGTGGATTACCCGAATGGAATTTCACCCCTTGACGCAATTTGAAACGGAACGTGTGATCATCAACACGCTCCCAGCTTTCCGCTAGACGCGGCTCAAAATCCATATCTTGGGTAAAACGAACAAGAGGATCGAACACCATATGAGATAGCTGTAGCGTACCGCCTGATAACTGCTCATGCGGATCTAATGAAACAGGATCCGAAGCGTAACCCAGTTTGATTTCTGCAGCAGTAGCACTAAAACTTAACCCCGCGGCAATCAATGCTACGGCTAATTTGCTCTTGATGGTTTTCATTGCATAACTCCTTTATGCACGGGACCTCTCCCGCGAGTAATGTTTGTTGATGTGGACTAAGCGCGCTTTAATCCATTTTGACTAATCCCTTTAAATTCTGGCATTAGTGAAATTAAATGTTGGCTGTATTCATGTTGAGGATCGGTAAAAAGCTGTTCAGTTTTCGCCACTTCCAGCAAAGTACCTTTTTGCATCACCCCAATGCGATCACACATTTGACGGATCACGGGTAAGTCATGGCTGATAAACAGCATGGTTAAATTCAATTCGTCTTGCAGATCTTTAAGTAAATTCAAAATTTGTGCTTGAACAGACACATCCAGAGCTGATGTTGGCTCATCACAGATCAACAATCGTGGACGTGTTGCGAGAGCACGAGCAATAGAAATACGTTGACGTTGACCGCCTGAAAACTCGTGAGGATATTTCACCCCAGAGGCACGTCCTAATCCAACATGATCCAATAAATCATGCACAATTTGACGGGTTTGTGCTTCGTTCTCGGTTAATTTATGAAAACGGATAGGCTCTGCAATAATATCGAAAATACGCATCCGTGGATTCATCGAGGTATAGGGGTTTTGGAAGACCATCTGCATTTGACGACGGAAAGGACGACGGTCAGCTTCACTTTTCAGCGCCGTTAGATCCATTCCTTCAAATGTCACCCGACCTTCATTCGGCGGGTATAAACCAGCAATTACACGAGCAATGGTTGATTTACCAGAGCCAGATTCACCCACTAAGCCAAAGGTTTCACCTTCAAAGACTTGGAAACTGACATCATTATTGGCTTGAACATATTCCCGACGACTTTCAAAGAAAGAATCTTTGGTCACAAAGCGCAAACTCACGTTCTCTACATTCAACAATGGTCCTGAATAATCACGTTGCTCTTGGCGCTGCCCTAACCAATGATTTTTAACATCTAATGGCGGCGTTTCTTCTGCCGCTTCGATATAATTCACCAATGGAAAACGCTGTAATTTAATATCTGAACGTGGAACAGCTGAAATTAGGCTTTGAGTATATGGATGTTCTGGACGGTGTAAAACTTGCTCTGTGGTGCCGAGCTCGACTAAGTCACCGCGATACATTACTGCAACGCGATCAGTCACATTCGAGACAACGCCCATATCGTGAGTAACCAACATACAGCCGACGTTTTTCTCAACACACAACGCACGGATCAACGTCAAAATTTGATCTTGAATCGAAACATCTAACGCTGTTGTAGGCTCATCAGCAATGATTAAATCAGGCTCTCCTGCCAGCGCGATAGCAATCACGACACGTTGGCGCATACCGCCTGAAAACTGGTGAGGGTATTGCTTAATGCGCAATTCCGGTTGCGGAATACCCACCTGCTCCATTAACGTTAATGCACGTTTGTACGCTTCCTGCTGAGTGACTTGTAAATTGGTTACTATAGTTTCAGTGAGTTGTTGTTCAACCGTAAATAGCGGGTTTAGCGATGTCATTGGGTCTTGAAAAATAAACCCTATCTTAGCGCCACGTACCTGACGCATTTGCTCTGGCGTCAGCCCTGAAATTTTTGTCCCATCAAGATACACATCACCCTTAGCGATTTGTCCTGGTGGACTCAATAGATCAATCACCGCATTGCCGACGGTTGATTTACCCGCACCAGATTCACCCACTACGCCGACAATTTCACCGCGCTCAATAGAAAACGACAATGATTTCACCGCAGCATGCACCCCATGGCGGGATGGATATTCTATCCGAAGGTTTTTTACTTCTAATAAAGCCATGACCGACCTCAATTGCTTGGCAGATCCTGCCAATATAAAAACTTGAATCCTTTCCACACCAGAACATTCATCTATGGCATGTCGGCCTATCAATCTGTCAAATATTTTACACAAAAGCAACATTTCAAAGCAAAAAACTATAATAAATGTGAATTATCGAATAATTATTCACTTTTACTTATCGGCAAAACTATATCCACCTAAATATATTTTCAATGCAAAACACCCACAAAAACAGCGATATCATGCAAAATCATCAAAATAATCACTATTTCCTAAAAAAACAAAAGACAAGTTATGAATAATTTATCACTAACAACAACTACCACGATTTACATAATCACAACATCAACTGCTTTCATAAAAATACACAACAGTAACAACCAAAAATTTTAATTTACTAGATATATAAGTGGATAATTACAAATTTATTAAAATCTATCACCACATAAAATCAGATTGGCGACGAAGAAAACCTACGATTACGATACAGCTCCTTCATTAGGAACGATAAAAAGCGAAACTCTAACATCAGGGAATCCTCCACCTCTCTGGCCCCAATCAACAACACTGAGCGACTTTTACTTTTCTATAGGCGAAAAAAAACCGCATCTTTCGATACGGTTTTCTTAATAGTGGTCGGTGAAGAGCAAGGTTCTAATATCAGGGAACCCCCGACCCTTGGCGATCTAATCAATAACACTGAGCGACTTAAGCTTTTCTATAGACGAAAAAAAACCGCATCTTTCGATACGGTTTTCTTAATGATGGTCGGTGAAGAGCAAGGTTCTAATATCAGGGAACCCCGACCCTTGGCGCTCTAATCAATAACACTGAGCGACTTTTTCTTTTCTATAGGCGAAAAAAAACCGCATCTTTCGATACGGTTTTCTTAATAGTGGTCGGTGAAGAGCAAGGTTCTAATATCAGGGAACCCCGACCCTTGGCGCTCTAATCAATAACACTGAGCGACTTTTTCTTTTCTATAGGCGAAAAAAAACCGCATCTTTCGATACGGTTTTCTTAAT
>NZ_PYNY01000032.1:0-33575 GCF_003026135.1 Photobacterium sp. GB-36
TTTAGAAGTTTAAAAACAGAATGGGTACCAAATGTAGGTTATCGTAGTTTTGCTGAAGCAAAACACGAAATCACTCGATATATTATTGGTTATTACAGCCAATTACGACCACATCAATATAATGGCGGATTAACACCGAATGAATCAGAACGATTATATTGGTTAACCTCTAAAACCGTGGCTAGTATTTGTTGACCACTACAATATCGCCCCCTCACCGTTCTTAACGAAAAATCACTTTTCTCTACTTTTCAACTTCCTGTTTAGCGATACAATTCCTTGGTCCGACGTACAAAAACATAGAAGAACTAAAATAATGAACACCTCTAACGCATTTCACTTACTGCTAAAGCAAACCCGTGAAGAACACGGTATGACGCAAGTCGATGCAGCTAAACACTTGAAGATAGCAAGGCAAACCTACTTAGATTTAGAGTATGGAAAAACACTACCACGACTAGATACACTCATTGCAATATCAGCACTTTTTAATAAAAGTGTCGCGTATTTTACTGGCGAACGTCCCTCGTTAGACAGTTTTGATACCATGGAATTATTAGATGAACTCCAACAACGGTATGTGAAAAAAACCCCAAACATTGCTGAAGCCGTACCGCATTAAAAACTATAAAAGCCTGCGCCAGCAGGCTTTGTTATTGCTTTTGATCTTGATTTACCGCAACGACCAGCCCACGTAGGCCGCTATAGAAATACAGTAAATAAAGCCTGTAACCAAACACGAATAGGCTAAAGGCGTAGACACCATTTTTAAGCACCAAGCGGGCTACATTGGGTAGGCAGGGGATCTCGTTAAACAAGCCCGAATCTCACGCACTTACAATAGACCACCCGTTATTTATGAAGTCATAAATACAGGGTTATATTTAAGTAATAATTTGAAGTCATCAATATAACAATTAACGAAATATCATAAAATCAGGATTATGACTTAGAGAATATCACTCTTGGATCATTCTTCGCTGCGTTTTTGAGTTATCTCTTTACCAAATAGCAAAAGGGCGTTGAAGTTACCTTCAACGCCCTTTTTTAAATTCTTTAAACACTTATTTGATTTGCGCTTTGTACATAGAAGCGAAAACTGGAGTGTATAAGCCAACAATTTTGTTAATGATACGTGACATTGTGAATTCCTTAATAAAGCAAGTTTTATATAATGTACAACCTTGCCTAAACACAGTATTTATAAGGCATTGGTCGCGTTTCGATGGGGGGCATTATAGGAGTTTAATCGGCTTTTAAAAGTGAGAAATAATGCTTCTTTGCATTAGTTTTACTAATGCAAATATTACATATCAACCCCACCAATAACCATTCATTAAATTCGAATAAATCCTCATTAATTGTTCTTTTTGTGGAAGGTGAATGTTACCAGCACCAAATTTTTATGGTGATTCTTAGTGTTAATGCTAACAACATCTCACTTACTGGAAATAAACAATAAAATGAAAAGTTAACCACTATTACGTAAACGTAATAATTAAAATGAGGTATCGCTTGCCGATATCTGCGGCTTATTTATCAGCTGCAGACAGTAACTTTCCAGTAAATGTGAGTTGTGATGCTGATTGTGTAAATACCACACCTGAGTGTGAACGCTCTGCGGTACCTTGTTTTTGGTAATGTGCGACATTTATGTTGCTAACGGCTGCTTTTTGAAATTGAACATTACCTGTAAACGCACCATCTTTAGCTGAAGCGTTATAAGACATAGCGATGATAGCGGCTGCGATAGTTGCTTTAATAACTGTTTTCATGAGTAATAAAACCTTGTGTCTTTATGTTTATAAACGCCTGTGCGTTTCGATGGGTGTATTATCAATAGTTACACCAAAAACAACAATACAGCAAAATAACAAAAGATTATTACCAACAAGTAACTATAGAAGAGGAAATCTAATCAGCCCTCCACCTTATGGCTTAACCCCACTATTCCTTGAAGCGTATAAACGATGATTAACACCTAAAAGGAATATTTCGAGTCACCGCAAGCATCAATGAAAAAATCAGTGCTCACTTATTCTTATTTTTCTTATTACGTGATCCTCTACACGAAACACTACAGCTTATTGCAGCTTAATTGCTAAGTTACGATATGTTTCAAATAGGCTGTGATAAAATAAAACGGTTATTGTAGTTTTTTGAGGTTTTATGGCGGATCAAGCCCAATTATTAACAAAGGCGCAGCGACTCTGTGAAGAGCGAGGCGTTCGACTTACGCCACAGCGCTTAAAAGTGTTGGCGTTGATTATTGAGCACCATAGCTCAATCAGCGCTTATGAGTTATTAGATCAACTCAAAATTTCAGAACCGCAAGCAAAGCCGCCAACGATTTACCGAGCTTTAGATTTTCTCTTAGCACAAGGTTTTGTTCACAAAGTGGAGTCCACAAATAGCTATATTGCTTGCTGTGTACTAGGACATGCCGATCACTGTTCGCAGTTATTGATTTGTGATGAATGTGGCAGTGTTGAAGAGTGCCATGATGATGAGTTAGCCAAACTGCTTCGTCAAAAATCAGAAAAACTTGGTTTTAAGATTAATCATCATGTTGTTGAAAGCCATGGTATTTGTGAAAAATGCCAAGGCAATAAACCTATTATTTAACCTACAACGAAAAGTCTTACAATTATGCGCGCAGAATTTATAAACCCTTTTCTTGCATCTCTGATTAATGTGCTTAACACCATGGCATCTATGCCAATGACACCACAAAAGCCAAGACTAAAGAAAGATGAAATTGCGCGTGGTGATGTATCTGGCTTAATCGGTATGATTGGCCCAAAAACCAAAGGGTCGATGTCAATCACGTTTGAGCAAGATCTGGCGCTTGAAATCATGCAACGCATGCTCGGTGAACGTCCAGCAGGCATTAATGAAGATGTTACTGATATGGTTGGTGAAATTACTAATATGGTAACAGGTGGTGCAAAACGTGCACTGGCTGAAAATGGCTATGATTTTGATATGGCAACACCTGCGGTTGTTTCTGGTAAAGGCCATACCATTACCCATAAATGTGATAATGCGATCATCTTAATGCCATTTGATTCTGACTATGGCAAAGCCTATATCGAAATTTGTTTCGATTGATATCGTCTTTTTTAATGAAAATATAGCGTCAATTACACGATAAATTCTTTACTTTACTTAACGCTATCTAATTCTTTATTAAGTCTTTTATTAATAAAACCATTCTTAAATAAAAGACTACTCTCCGCTCTTTTTTCGATCTAGACTAGTTTATGTCATACGCATCATGTTACTTATAACTGCGAGATGACTGTATATTATTTGTCTAAAAGGGAAAGACGTACATGAGTAAACTGACTGGAACCGTAAAATGGTTCAACGATGACAAAGGCTTTGGTTTCATTTCTGGAACGGATGGCAAAGATGTGTTTGTACACTTCAGTGCTATTCAAGCTCAAGGGCGCCGCACCTTACGTGAAGGCCAAAGTGTTGAGTTTATCGTTACGGATGGTCAGAAAGGCCCACAAGCTAGCGAAGTTATTGCACTGTAATAACCATCACTGAAAAGATAAAAAAACGCCGCTATTTAGCGGCGTTTTTATTATACAAACATATGGCTTAGTACATTAGCCTAAGATTATGCTCGCCATTGTTTAAATGCATTGATCAAACCATTAGTCGAACTATCGTGGCTTGATACTTGTTCTTTATTATTTAGCTCTGGCAGGATTTGGTTAGCTAGTTGTTTACCAAGCTCTACGCCCCACTGATCGAAGCTAAAGATATTCCAAATAACACCTTGAGTGAAAATCTTGTGCTCATAAAGCGCAATCAATGCACCAAGTGTATAAGGCGTAATTTCTTTCACTAAGATTGAGTTCGTTGGGCGGTTGCCTTCGAATACTTTAAATTCTGCAAGTTCATTCACTTCTTCTTGTGATTTACCCGCAGCAAAGAATTCTGCTTCAACTTTCTCACGGCTCTTACCAAATGCTAGTGCTTCAGTTTGCGCGAAGAAGTTCGCCATTAATTTTGGATGGTGATCGCCTAATGGGTTATGGCTAATCGCAGGAGCAATGAAATCACATGGGATCAATTTCGTGCCTTGGTGGATCAACTGGTAGAAAGCATGTTGACCATTGGTGCCAGGTTCACCCCAAATAATTGGACCTGTTTGGTAATCCACTGGGTTACCGCCACGATCAACGTACTTACCATTTGATTCCATGTTACCTTGCTGGAAGTACGCTGCAAAACGGTGCATGTACTGATCATAAGGAAGAATCGCTTCTGTTTCTGCACCGTGGAAGTTGTTGTACCAGATACCGATAAGCGCGAGGATAACCGGTAGCTTTTGCTCTAATGGTGCTTCTGCAAAGTGTTTGTCCATTGCATGACCGCCATCAAGTAGCGCTACAAAGTTATCAAACCCTACTGATAAGCAGATTGATAGACCGATTGCAGACCATAGTGAATAACGGCCGCCAACCCAGTCCCAGAACTCGAACATGTTGTCCGTATCAATACCAAATTCAGCAACGGCTTCACCGTTTGTTGAAAGCGCAGCAAAGTGTTTCGCTACATGTGCTTTATCTTCTGCTTTTGCTAAGAACCAGTCACGTGCAGATAGCGCATTAGTCATGGTTTCTTGAGTCGTGAAGGTTTTTGATGCGATCAAGAACAATGTTGTTTCAGGGTTAAGATCTTTTAGCGTTTCAGCAATGTGTGTGCCATCAACGTTAGAAACAAAGTGCATGTTTAGGCGCGTTTTATAAGCACCTAGCGCTTCAGACACCATGTAAGGGCCAAGATCTGAGCCACCGATACCGATGTTCACGATATCGGTAATTTCTTTACCTGTGTAACCTTTCCATTCACCGCTGATGATGCGATCAGAGAAAGACTTCATCTTCTCAAGTACAGCATTCACAGCAGGCATCACATCTTCGCCATCAACCATAATTGGTGTGTTGCTACGGTTACGTAGTGCTACGTGAAGGACTGCGCGATCTTCTGTACGGTTAATTTTCTCGCCACTGAACATATCTGCAATGGCAGCATCTAGCTCTGTCTCTTTTGCAAGAGCAAACAGCTTAGTTAGCGTTTCTTCAGTGATAAGGTTTTTAGAGTAATCAAGTAGGATATCTGAGCCAAATTGCGCAGAAAACTTAGAAAAGCGAGCGCTATCATTAGCAAATAAGTCGCTTAATTGGAAATCTTGAGCTTGTTCAAAGTGTGCGGTTAGATCTTGCCACGCTTGAGTTTGCGTTGGGTTGATGTTCTTCAACATAAAAATATCCTAATTTTGTTATGTTTACCTTTCGCGCCCATACACTGTTTGCGAAAGATCCCCGATTTTGCTCATTAGCCTATGATGGCAGGCTTATTTATAATTTTGATCACTTGTGATGATGCCGCGAAAAGAAAAAGGTCGTCATTGCGGTAAATCACGAAAACTTGGAATGCATCATACCTGTATTTCGCATCAATGTAATAATGCGAATAACTAATCAAACTAAAAGGTTAAACCTATAGGTAAATAGCCATGTGGTATCAAAAAACAATTAATCTTACTCCTCAAAAGCGCGGTTTTCACCTTATCACTGAGGAAATAGCGCAACATTTACATGAGATCCGACCTTTAAGCGTTGGATTAGTCCATTGTTTTCTTCAACACACCTCGGCAAGCTTAACCATTAATGAAAATGCCGATCCTACGGTACGTCATGATATGGAGAAACACTTTAATCATTTTGTACCAGAACGCGCGCCTTATTATCGACATACCTATGAAGGAGATGATGATATGCCGGCACATATTAAAAGTTCATTGTTAGGTAATAGTATCTCGATCCCTATTTCACAAGGACGTTTAGCATTAGGTATATGGCAAGGCATTTATTTAGGTGAGCACCGTGATCATGGCGGCTCTCGCCAAGTCGTGATCACTATTCAAGGCGAATAGTATATTGAAGAGACAAAAAAGCACTTATCCCTAACAATGATGGTTAAGTGCTTTATATTTAAGACTAGAACGGCTGGTTAACCATCACTCTAAAGGTGCTTTCTTCACTGCCCCACGCCATTTCGGTTCGGACAACAACACCTTCGACTTGAAAACGTACCGCGCCACCGGCGCTCCATTTCATGTCTGAATGCAACTCAGAGAAATTGTAACTATCCGCAACACGACCAACATCAGCAAATGCGACCCACTGCCACCAAGGCACGCTGTACCAATTAAAGACAGGCCATTCACTCAGAGGTTGCCAATCTGGCATCACGCGATATTCTGCGCTGTAGCTGATTGCAGATCGCCCAACATATCGCCCCGTTTGAAAACTCCGCAAGCGATATAAGCCCCCCAGTTTGACTCCTGCATACTCAGGTGGACGATGATAACCATGCTTTGAATCCGTTGTATTCCAACTTGGGGTATCGGCGGTATACACATTAAACGCCAAGACTTGCTGATCAAATAAGTTATCCAGCTTGCCTAAATTCAAATACCAACTTTGGTTGATTTCCCATTTCCACCAGCTTGTTTGATCTGAAGTATCAGGCGCATATGTCAGCTTAAATTGACTTTTACTGCCTTGAGTTGGATTCGCAGTATTGTTTTGGTTGTTCCATTCAAACCGCGTTTCTAGCCCCCACACACTGTCATTATGTGAAAAATCAGAAGGTGGATTCGGTGTGTTTTTAGCAAACTGACGAGATTGATAGAACGGGCGAAAATCTATTGACGATACGCCACTTTCCCATGGCGTATGACCCGTTAATTGACGGTTAGGATAAAGCGCAGATTGAATAGGATCATGCTTACCTTGACCAATAGGCAAAATATAACGCGCACTCAGTTGATACAGTGACTCTTGCGCATCGGCAATGATCCTATCATCGAGGTGGGAATCATTTTGGGTCGCTTTTCCTACATAGTAATTAAAATCTTTATAATCACCACTGTAAAGCTCTGCTCCAAATAGCCAGCGGCTGCCGGCGGATAACGCGTAATTGTAAGCCCCCAGATACGTCATCCATGTACCTTTATCTGTCACCAATCCAGCCACTAATAGTGAAGCTTGTGGTTGCCCTGCTTTTTTGACCACACCTGCGGCACCAATAGACAATCCCATGCTATCGGTAGAAAACATAAAGGGTACTGCGGCAATATCTGAATCCGTCTTTTCTACCGTTTCAGAACCCTCAATATCAAGCAATTCATTTTCAGCATAAATATCTACTGAAACCAACAAAGCCGCAGCATACGCCACGGCTTTTAATTTTATATCTTCCATTAAAGCTTTTCGTCCAATATTTAAATCATCACGTATATGCCATCGCAACCCGTGGTGTTAATTTAGTAACCAATTCATACGCAATCGTGCCAATGTGCTCTGCTACAATTTCAGCAGGTAATCCTTCGCCCCATAATGTGGCAGTATCGCCAACTTTATCTTGAGCATCGGGCCCTAAATCCACCGTTAGCATGTCCATTGATACACGCCCAGCCATCGGCACAATACGACCATTAACAAGCACTGGCGTGCCGTTAGGTGCGGTACGTGGGTAACCATCACCATAACCAATCGCAATCACACCAACTTTGGTATCTCGTTCACTTGTCCAAATACCGCCATAACCGACTTGTTCACCTTTTTTAACATCACGTACAGCAATCAGGCTAGAGGTTAATGTCATCACTGGCTTTAAGTCATAAGCCGAAGCAAAACGTTCAGACTCATTAAATGGTGAAACACCATACATAATGATCCCTGGGCGAATCCATTCTAGCTGGCTATCAGGCCACGCTAAAATACCCGCAGAGGCGGCTAATGAACGCTCACCTTGATAATCTTGAGTCAAATCCAAAAAGGTATCTAACTGCTTTAATGTAATATCAGAGCTTAAATCATCTGCATTACCAAAGTGGCTAATAAAACGTAGTGGCTTTGCGACATTTTCACAGGCATGTAAACGCGCCATAAAATCCGTCAGATCTTCTGGACGTACCCCTAAGCGGTGCATACCGGTATCAATTTTAACCCAGACTCGCACTGGGTTATCAAGCTCTGTTTGCTCTAATGCTTCCAATTGCTCAATCGAGTGAACCACAGTATGAATATTATTGGTCACTAATACTGGAAGATCACTCGGTGCATAAAACCCTTCTAATAATAAAATAGGTTTCACGATCCCACCTGCACGTAAAATTAATGCTTCTTCAATACGAGCAACACCATACGCGTCAACATTTGTAAGCGTTTGAGCAACTCGAAGTAAGCCATGCCCATAAGCGTTGGCTTTTACGACCGCCAAAACTTTACTATTTGGTGCATGATGACGGATTAACCCCAAATTGTGGGCTAATGCTTCAGTATCTATATGTGCGGTTGCAGCTTTCATCCAAAATCCTAAATAATATTCTTACGCTTACTCTTCATCGTAGGCGGGGCCTGCATAATTATCAAAGCGAGAGAACTGGCCTTGGAAGGTTAAACGGACGGTACCGATAGGACCATTACGTTGCTTACCTAAGATGATTTCAGCGATCCCTTTCAGGGCACTATCTTCGTGATAAACCTCATCACGATAAATAAACATAATTAAATCGGCATCCTGCTCGATCGCACCGGATTCACGCAAATCTGAGTTAACAGGGCGTTTATCGGCACGTTGCTCCAACGATCGGTTAAGCTGCGACAAGGCAACAACCGGTACGTTTAATTCTTTTGCCAGCGCTTTTAACGAGCGGGAAATTTCAGCGATCTCTAATGTACGGTTATCTTGCAAACCAGGTACACGCATTAACTGAAGGTAGTCAATCATTATAAGGCTTAAACCGCCGTTATCGCGGGCAATACGACGGGCACGTGAGCGGACTTCCGTTGGTGTTAAGCCCGAACTATCATCAATGAACATATTCTTCTTTTCCATCAGAATACCCATTGTTGATGATATACGTGCCCAGTCTTCATCATCGAGTTGACCGGTACGTATTTTAGTTTGGTCAACTCGCGAAAGTGACGCCAACATACGCATCATGATCTGTTCAGCTGGCATCTCTAACGAGAAAATAAGTACAGGTTTTTCCTGCTCCATTGCGGCGTTTTCACATAAGTTCATCGCAAAGGTAGTTTTACCCATCGATGGACGTGCCGCAACAATGATTAAATCTGAACCTTGAAGGCCAGCGGTTTTTTTATTGAGATCGGTAAAACCTGTCGATACACCGGTCACACCATCTTGCGGCGATTGGTATAGAATCTCGATACGTTCTAAGGTCTTTTCTAAAATCGTATCAACGCTTTGTGGACCTTCTTTATCGTTGGTACGTTGCTCTGCAATCGCAAAGACTTTACTTTCAGCCATATCCAGTAAGTCTTCACTGGTGCGGCCCTGTGGATCATAACCGGCATCGGCAATTTCATTTGCCACACCAATCATGTCACGAATAAGTGCACGCTCACGGACAATATCAGCGTACGCTAAAATATTTGCCGCAGATGGTGTATTTTTTGCCAGTTCAGCTAAGTAAGCAAAACCGCCGACATCATCAAGTGTGCTTGATTGCTCAAGGTTTTCAGACAGGGTGATCAAATCTAGCGGCTGACCCGCTTCTAATAGTGCCGCTGTCGCCTGAAAAATAATCCGGTGTGGACGACTGTAGAAATCATTGGCAACGACTTTTTCAGCCACCATGTCCCACTTTTCGTTATCCAGCATCAAACCACCAAGAACAGATTGCTCAGCCTCTAAAGAGTGAGGCGGCATCTTAATGGCGTCCATTTGATTATCTTTTGGTTTTTTCGGTTTACTATTATCTGCCATAGAAATTGCGTATTAGCCAAGAACAAGAATGAAGCATAGTAGTATACCCCATACATTCGATTCTGAGCAGTCATAAACTTACGACTCGCCTCAAACCTGATGGTTATTTAATTATGCGCCTTTTTAAATTAACTAACAGTCAAGCGTAACGATTCCTAACCAAAAGCTGACAAATTTGGGTTAGAATGCGAGCGCATAATACTTATTATCAATAACACTCAATTTACAACACCTGCCGTGGGAGGACCTTTGGCAAGATACCTACTGACATTATTGCTGCTTGCCAATACTGCAGCCTATGCTGCTGACGATCAAGATATCGAAGAAGATGTCTCGCCTTCTCACTTTACCAGTGAGGTGGGGCTTGGGTTTACAGCACTTGCTGGTAATTCAGATTCACAGACGCTAAACGCTAATTATGATCTGCAATATATCAAAGGTCGTTATAAAACTAACGCAGATACTAGCCTACTAATGGCGAAGAAAAATGGCGAAGAAGATAAACGTAAGATTTCAGCCAATTTGAAATCACAAATGCTGATCCGTGACGGCTATTACTTATATGGTAGCGGCAGCTATATTGATGATCGCTATGGTCCATATTATGTTGATTCACTCGCTTCTGCTGGTATCGGTTATCGTCTCTTTAGCTATGAAACGTTTCAAACCTTGGTCGATATCGGTCCTGGTTTTCGCCACCAAGATCCTAACCTAGATGAAATTGATGGTGATATAGTCAAACCAGAAGTAGTGAATGAAGCTGTTTTACAAAGCTCATTAACCATGACATGGAAACCGCTTAAAACACTTTCCTTGGAAAATAAAACCAATATTGTGGCTGGTAAAAGTAATACTACGATCCAAAATGATTTATCACTGACCAACTCCATCACCGATAACATCGCATTGAGTATTGGCTTTAACTATACCTATTACACGTGGGTACCTAACAATATGAAAAACTTCGATTCTAGTACTATTGTTAGCCTGATTTACAGTATGAAGTAAAGCTAAGGATTGACGCTAACGTTGTTTTCTCTCATATTTCAGACATAAAAAAACCAGCCCGAAGGCTGGTTTTTTTCTATTAAAGCTAAAAGCGATTACTCTGCAGCAACAACGTTTAGTTTAACAGTTGCGAATACATCTGAATTTAGCTGAACGCTAACTTCGAATTCGCCAGTAGTACGTAGTGCACCTTCAGGTAGACGTACTTCGCTCTTAACAAGTGCAACGCCAGCAGCAGTAACTGCATCAGCGATGTCACGAGTACCGATAGAACCGAATAGTTTACCTTCGTCACCAGCTTTAGAAGCAATTACTACTGCTTCTAGTGCGTTTAGTGCTTCAGCACGAGCTTGAGCAGCAGCTTGTTGCTCAGCAACTTTAGCTTCTAGCTCTGCACGACGTGCTTCGAACATTTCAACGTTAGCTTTAGTTGCCATTACTGCCTTAGCTTGTGGGATAAGGAAGTTACGAGCGTAGCCAGCTTTAACGTTAACTTGGTCGCCAAGGCTACCTAGGTTAGCGATTTTATCAAGTAGAATAACTTGCATTATCTTGTCCTCTATAAAAGTCTAAAAACTACTACCGATTACTGATGCTTGTCAGTGTACGGTAGAAGTGCTAGGTAACGAGAACGCTTGATAGCGCGAGCTAGCTGACGCTGGTATTTAGCGCGAGTACCAGTGATACGGCTAGGTACGATTTTACCAGCTTCAGTGATGTAGTTTTTTAGAGTTGCTACGTCTTTGTAGTCAATCTCTTGTACGCCTTCTGCAGTGAAACGGCAGAATTTACGACGACGGAAGAAACGAGCCATGGGCTATCTCCTGATCTAAATTATGTCAATGTGATCGGCGTGCAATACTAATTTACCAATGCCGTTACGGCCGGTTTGATAAGAGATAAACCCTCCTACCTTAACATTGCTTCCGATAACTAAATCTTGAGTGAGTACTTGTTGACCTTTGCCACTGACTACCACGTTAATATAACAATATACTTGGCGTGGTAGGCCTGCTTCCTGTTGAATCGAACGATGCTCAAGCACAAAGTGACAATGAGGTATGCCCGCAGGAGACTGGCTTCGTTTGGGTTGTTTAGCAATAGTGCCAACTAACTCCAGACGATTGGTCATTTATACAAATTACTCAGCAGCTGCTTCGCCTTCAGATTGTGCATTTTCTGCACGATCTTCACGCTTAGTGAAACGCTCTTCTTTAGCCTTCATCATTGGAGATGGCTCAGTAACAGCGTTCTTAGTACGCATGATCATGTTACGGATCACTGCGTCGTTGAAGCGGAAGTTTGACTCAAGCTCGTCAACTACAGACTGCTCAGCTTCAACGTTCATTAGAACGTAGTGTGCTTTGTGCAGTTTGTTGATTGGGTAAGCCATTTGACGACGACCCCAATCTTCTAGACGGTGAATCTGACCACCAGAATCTTTGATAGCAGCAGTGTAACGCTCGATCATGCCAGCAACTTGCTCGCTTTGATCAGGGTGCACCATGAATACGATTTCGTAATGACGCATAGGTTGCTCCTTACGGATTATTCAGCTTCCCTTGTCGG
This sequence comes from Photobacterium sp. GB-36, assembly GCF_003026135.1. Lineage (NCBI taxonomy): Bacteria > Pseudomonadati > Pseudomonadota > Gammaproteobacteria > Vibrionales > Vibrionaceae > Photobacterium > Photobacterium sp. GB-36. Next base: position 12,400 of record NZ_PYNY01000032.1, read on the forward strand.
CTCGGTTATCCTGGGGAAGCAAGGAACTAAAAAAAGAACCGAGAATTTGGACGATGGATAGTACAGAGAATGATCAATTGAAGCAAGAAAATTCTGTGCTCTACGCCAAGGTTTTTCCTGCCCACTGGCAAGTTATCTTGACTGTTTGTCTATCCCAATAAAAACACCCTTATCCAGTTAAACCGAATAAGGGTGTGGGATTACTGACACCAGGTTAAATGTGCAACTTTCTTTACTGTTGTCAGTAACATATTAGCTACGTTGACGTACCGCTTCAAACAAACAGATACCTGTTGCAACTGATACGTTTAAGCTTGATACCGAACCTGCCATTGGAATTTTGATCAAATCATCACAGGTTTCACGGGTTAAACGACGCATACCTTCACCTTCTGCACCCATCACAATCGCTAATGGGCCAGTCAGCTTACTTTGGTAAATATCATGCGTTGCTTCACCAGCCGTACCGACAATCCATACACCTTTATCTTGCAGTGCACGCATGGTACGCGCCAAGTTAGTCACACGTACTAATGGCATGATTTCAGCCGCGCCACAGGCAACTTTACTTGCCGTTGCGTTGAGCTGTGCCGAGCGATCTTTCGGGACGATAACAGCAACCGCACCCGCAGCATCCGCATTACGTAGACATGCGCCTAAGTTATGCGGATCGGTCACACCATCTAAAATCAATAATAATGGATTTTCTTTACCCACCAATAAATCATCAAGATCGTTCTCGTTGTATTGCTTACCTGGACGAACACGAGCAACGATACCTTGGTGAGAAGCACCTTTAACTTTGTCATCAAGTGCTTTACGCCCTGCTTCTTGGATCGTAATGCCCAGTGATTGCAGCTCAGTGACTAACGGCAGTAAACGATCATCTTCTCGTCCTTTCAGTACAAAGACTTCAATAAAACGAACTGGATCAGATGCCAGCACGGCTTTCACGGCATGGATGCCAAAAATCATATCATTACTCATGGTTTAACTCTTCTTTGCTGCGCGTTCGGCTTTTCCCGCACGTTGCTTTTTCTTTTTGCGAGATTTCGGTTTCTTTTTTGTCTCAGCTTTCGGTTTTTCATCCGTTGGCTTACGGCGTTTCTTTGGCTTCGGTTTGTTCTTCTCGTCCGCCAGTGGAATTGCGCCTTCTTTTAGCTTTTTACGTACCGAAGAACGTTCGCGTTTTGATTCACTGCGCTCTTCTTGTTTTGCCACGCCATCTTCTGATTTGTACACTTTCAGGCTTTGACGACGTAGACCATCGGCTTTACGTAAACGCTGTTTTTTCTCATGACTCTTAGCCGTTTTACCTGCGCCACGTTGCTTGCGCTCAGCGCCAACAATATCAAAGTCAATCTGACGATCGTTTAAGTTAATCGATGCTACTTTCACTTTCACGGTATCGCCTAAACGGTATACCACACCTGAGCTATCACCTACCAAGCGTTGACCTACTGGATCAAACTGGTAGTAGTCATTCGCTAGGTTTGAAATATGAACTAAGCCATCAATGTTCAATTCGTTTAAGCGAACAAAGAAGCCAAAACCTGTCACATTGGCAATCACACCGTCGAACTCATCGCCTAAGTGATCTTGCATGTATTCACATTTAAGCCAATCAGAGACATCACGCGTTGCGTCATCAGCACGGCGCTCAGTCATTGAACATTGCTCACCTAATGCATCAATTTCATCAAATGAGTAATGGAAACCACCCGTTGGTGTTGTGTTACCACTGTTACCTGCTTGCTTCGCAACTAAGTATTTAATCGCGCGGTGCAGCGTTAAATCAGGGTAGCGACGAATTGGCGAGGTAAAGTGCGCATATTCAGTTAATGCCAAGCCAAAGTGTCCAATATTGTCACCTTGGTATACCGCCTGCTTCATTGAGCGTAGCAGCATGGTTTGGATCAACTCGCGATCTTTTCGAGTTTGAATCGCATTTGCCAGCTCTGCATAATCTTTTGGTGTAGGCTCTAAACCACCGCCAAGATGTAAGCTTAGTTCACCTAAGAAATCACGAAAGCCCTGTAGGCGCTCTTCACCTGGGGTATCGTGAACACGGTATAATGCTGGCTCTTTTGCACTTTCAACAAAACGTGCAGAGGCAATATTGGCTAAAATCATACATTCTTCGATGATCTTATGCGCTTCATTTCGCACAGCAGGCACAATACGGTCAATCTTACGATCTGCATTGAAAATGAACTGAGTTTCAACCGTTTCAAATTCAATCGCACCACGTTCTTCACGTGCTGCTTTCAGCACTTTGAACATGCTATAAAGCTCTTCTAAATGCGGAACAAGTGGTTCATAACGCTGACGAAGTTCTTCATCGCCTTCAAGCATTTTACTTACTTTGGTGTAAGTCAAACGAGCGTGAGAATTCATGACCGCTTCGTAGTGCTTGTAACCTGTTAACTCACCGGTGTCAGAAATGGTCATTTCACACACCATACACAAGCGATCAACTTGCGGGTTTAGTGAACATAAACCATTCGAGAGTACTTCCGGCAACATTGGGATCACTTGTGCAGGGAAGTAAACCGAGTTACCACGCTTAACGGCTTCGTTATCAAGTGCTGATTTATGACGGACGTAATAACTCACATCAGCAATCGCAACCCATAAACGCCAGCCACCTGATGTAGTACGCTCACAGTGAACCGCATCATCAAAGTCACGAGCATCTTCGCCATCAATGGTGACCAGTGGTAATTGACGTAAATCTACACGGCCTTTTTTCGCCTCTTCTGGCACTTCTTCTGTCAAATGTTGAATTTCTTTATCAACTTCTGATGGCCATACGTGCGGAATATCATGGGTGCGTAACGCAATATCAATTTCCATACCCGGCGCCATATTTTCGCCCAGTACTTCTACAATACGACCAACAGCATTGTGTTGACGCGTCGCTCGTTGGTTAATTTCGACAACCACAACATTCCCCATACGTGCGCCTTGGCGAACGTCTTGTGGGATAATGATATCTTGAGCAATGCGAGAATCGTCTGGCACCACATAGCCCATGCCATCCTCAAGGAAAAAACGGCCAACAATCTGAGCTGTGCTTTCTTTTAACACACGAACAACACGTGCTTCTTTACGACCACGCTTATCTTCACCGCCCGCTTGCGCCAAAATGTAATCACCGTGGATCACACCACGCATTTGGTGATGCGGTAATAACAAATCATTGTCTTTACCTAGCGAACCTTCAGGGCGTAAGAAACCAAAGCCGTCACGGTGACCCATAACGTAACCTTTGATCAAATCTAAACGTTCAGGCAACGCATAACATTGACGACGGGTGAAAATTAACTGGCCATCACGCTCCATCGCACGTAAACGACGGCGTAAGCCTTCATAGTGATCATCGCCTTCTAGCTTTAGCTCAGCAAATAACTGGTCACGACTCACCGGGGTACTAAAACCACGAATCACTTCAAGTAAGTGTTCACGGCTTGGGATCGGGTTTTCATAATTAGATGCTTCGCGATCGCGAAAAGGGTCGACCGGTAAATCGGTAGTACCTTTAGACATTATATTTTTCCTGTAGGCCAACCTATACCTAAGGTATATCTGGCTTTTAGGTGATCAGACGGGAGCAGCGCTATAAAGGCTGCTGCTCCACTAAATTTTGGGAGGAATATGCTAATTAAACGTATAACCAAATGATGTTTTATAACTTGTTAGGGTTGCTTAATAAATTCAGCAACGGCGCATTATCTTCAACTAAGGTTAACAAGGTATATTTATCTAGCTCAGCCAAAAATGCTTCTCTTGCATCAGCAAGCACACCTTTTAATCGACAAGCTGGCGTTATATGGCAAAAATCAGGGCTACAATTAACAATCTGTAACGGTTCTATTGCGCGTACGACATCGCCAACAATAATAGATTCAGCTGACTTACCTAAACGAATGCCACCATTTTTTCCACGCACCGTTTCGATATAGCCTAATTGACCTAATTTATTGATTATTTTAACCATATGGTTACGTGACACATTATATATTTCTGTCACTTTCGTAATACTTGTTAGCTCACCTTCTGGTAGCGACGCAAGATATATCAGAGCTCGTAAGCCGTAATCGGTAAAACTAGTTAACTGCACAATGGCTCCTCCTGTTGTTATTTTAATCTTCTTATTGACTAAAAGATACAGATCAGATACAACTTATAACATACATTATAAATACATGTTTATAGGAAGTGCTCATGCTTAGTCAAAAAACGATCGATATTGTTAAAACAACAGCTCCTGTCATTGCAGAAGCAGGCCCTATGGTTACCCAACATTTCTATCAACGTATGTTTAACCATAACCCTGAGTTAAAAGATGTTTTTAACATGAGCCACCAAAAAAATGGGGAAAATAACGAACCTTCTAGCCAACAAAAAGCGTTATTTAATGCCATTTGTGCTTATGCCAATAATATCGAAAATCTTGCTGTGCTTTTACCAGCAGTAGAAAAGATTGCTCACAAACATACCAGTTTTATGATCACCGCTGAGCAATACAATATTGTTGGCTCTCACCTTATCGCCACCATTGATGAATTATTAGCGCCAGGACAAGAGGTATTAGACGCTTGGGCTGAAGCTTATGGTTTACTGGCTAATATTTTCATCAATCGTGAAGAAGAAATCTATCAAGAAAATGCGAATAAAGTTGGTGGGTGGCGTGGCACTCGTGAGTTCGTAGTCACTAACAAGCAAAAAGACAGCGAATTTATCACGAGCTTTACCTTTAAACCTACAGATGGCGGTAAGGTCGCAAGCTATAAACCTGGGCAGTATCTGGGGATCTACCTTAATGCTGACGAATTAGAGAACCAAGAAATCCGTCAATATAGCTTATCTTCGGCACCACAAGATGATCAGTACCGTATTTCAGTAAAACGTGAATCTCACGGTAAAGTTTCAAACTACTTACATAACAATATCAATATTGGCGATAAAGTAATGCTTGCCGCCCCTGCTGGTGACTTCTTCTTAGATGTTGAAGCAAACACACCTGTCACATTACTTTCCGCAGGTGTGGGTTTAACGCCAACGCTTTCAATGCTTGAATCACTAACAGATCACCAAGCACCTGTTAACTGGCTACATGCCACAGAAAATGGCGCACATCATGCTTACAAAAAACAGGTAAAAGCACTCGCGCAGCAGCACAATCACATTCAAGATATCACTTGGTATAACGCACCACTTGATAGCGATCTTCCTGCCGAAGATTATGACTACCAAGGTTTGATGGATCTCAGCACGATAGCACCACAGCTAACAGATGAAAACATGCACTTTTACTTCTGTGGTCCTGTTGCCTTCATGCAATATATCGCTAAACAGCTATTAGCATTAGGTGTATCTGAAGATCGTATTCACTACGAATGTTTCGGCCCACACAAAGTCCTATAACTTAACGCAGCTAATACAACAAAGCACAGCGAAATGCTGTGCTTTTTTATCTGGTTACTGGATTATTTGGGACAGGTTACCATAAACTTGAACGTTGTTTTGCCCGAGCAATAATATTTTCAGGCATACGTAATTCTAATTTTCGACGTAACGTATTCAGTTGGTTATATAACGATTTATTCGCCGTCGTGGTTTGATACAGCCAGCGATAAGCATCTTCGTAATCAAGTGGACTACCATGATCTGACACTAATAGTTCAGCTAACTGAAGACGCGCTTTAATATTTCCTAGCGCCGCAGCTTCTCGTAAATACGGGATCGCACGCTCTTTATCTTGTTGCAATAACACTCCGTTCGCATAATAACGCCCTAATTGTTCAAGTGCTACCGGTGAGCCTTGCTGCGCAGCCGCTCGCATATAATACAAACCTTGCTCGACATCTTTGTCTACACACACGCCCCAAGCCAACATATCACCATATAAAAACTGATAAGAAGGTGACTCTACTCGCTCAGCGCGCGCTTTAATATCTTGGACAAGCTGGCAATCATCAGCTTTTATTTTTTTTAAATGCTGGTTCGTTTCAAAAAGCTGTATCAGTTCATCATCGCTATAAATGGGAACAGCATCTCCCACATTATCCAATGCGTAAGCGGCAGATATAAATAACTGGCTAGTCAATAATAAGATCGGAAGCTTTTTCATCATTAGATCTCAGGCTAGGGATAACTTTTTATCGACATCTAGCCTAAAGACTTTAGCTAACATTCTATCGTTAATTAATGATATCACTTCCAAAATATACGAATAAGGCAGTATTCATTTTAATTAGATATAAAAAAACCAGCCCGAAAGCTGGTTTTTAAATCAATTCGCATCAGCGATAATTATTCACCGTATGGGTGAACTTTGATAATTGTCTCGTTACGGTCAGGACCTGTAGAGATAATATCAATTGGAACGCCTGTTAGCTCTTCGATACGTGCAATGTAATCTAATGCTGCTTGTGGAAGCACGTCTAATGACTTAGCACCAAATGTAGTTTCACTCCAACCCGGCATTGTTTCATAAACAAGCTCTAGATCTTCGTACTCGTCAGCCGCCATTGGTGAAACTTCTAAGATTTCGCCCGTCTTCGTTTTGTATGCAGTACAGATTTTTAGCTCTTCTAAGCCATCTAGTACGTCTAATTTAGTTAGACAGAAGCCAGAGATAGAGTTAATTTGTACCGCACGACGCATAGCAACGGCATCGAACCAACCGGTACGACGTAGACGACCTGTTGTTGCACCAAACTCGTGGCCAACAGTACCTAAGTGCTTACCTACTGGATCTTGCTTGTCTAGACCATCATATAGCTCTGTAGGGAAAGGACCAGCACCAACACGTGTACAGTAAGCTTTCGCAATACCAAGAATGTAACCTAGGTGACGAGGACCAAAGCCAGAACCTGCAGCAACACCACCAGCAGTTGTGTTAGAAGAGGTTACATACGGATAAGTACCGTGATCGATATCAAGTAGCGTACCTTGCGCGCCTTCGAACATGATCTTGTCGCCACGTAGACGAGCATCATCAAGCTCTTTAGTTACGTCGATAACCATAGACGTTAGGATATCAGCTTGAGAAAGTACTTTTTCTAGCACTTCTTCGTAGTTTACAGGCTCTGCATTGTAGTAATGCTCAAGCTGGAAGTTATGGTAAGCCATCACTTCTTTAAGCTTTTCTGCAAATGCTTCTTTATTGAAAAGATCGCCAACGCGTAGACCGCGACGTGCAACTTTATCTTCGTAAGCAGGACCGATACCACGACCAGTCGTACCAATTGCTTTTTTACCACGAGCAGCTTCACGCGCTTGGTCAAGAGCAATGTGGTAAGGAAGAATTAACGGACAAGCTTCTGACAGGAATAAACGCTCACGAACAGGAATACCACGTGCTTCTAGTGGGCCCATTTCATTCATTAACGCATCAGGAGAAAGCACCACACCGTTACCGATGATGCATTTAACATTGTCACGTAGGATACCTGATGGGATCAGGTGAAGAACTGTTTTCTCACCGTCAATAACTAGGGTGTGACCTGCATTGTGACCGCCTTGGTAGCGAACCACATATTTTGCATCTTCGGTCAGTAGGTCAACGATTTTACCTTTACCTTCGTCACCCCATTGGGTGCCAAGAACGACTACATTATTTGCCATCTTTCTTCATCTATCAGTAGTTAAAAAGGGATTCTAGCACCTTAACATTCAGCTTGCAGTCATTTTTTAGCCGTGTAGACCGTTTCTGCAAGCGAATTGTCACCATTGTGTGCTATGTATTTTACATCTGCCTATACATCATATACGCAATAACCGCACCGGCAACAACCAGACAGCCGCCAATACGACGCAAATTATTATCATTTTGTTGGCTTAACTGGTTAACCATCTCTCGCCACCCGCGAGGCGCAAGTAATGGCCCTAAGCCTTCAACCACTAATACTAAGCCTAGTGCCATCCAAATTGAATGTGACATTTTTCTTTTCCCCATAAAAAAAGACAAGGCCGAGGCCTTGTCTTTACAATAACAGATGTCTGTTGTGATTGGTTTAGTTTGCTTTAAGTTCTGAATGATTCATGTACTTAAAGAATTCATTGTTAGGATCAACAACCAATACATCATTTTTAGAGTTGAAGCTCTTCTCGTAAGCTTTAAGCGAACGCCAGAAGCTGTAGAACTCTGGGTTTTGGCTATAAGCTTTTGAGTAAATCTCTGCCGCTTTTGCATCCGCGTCACCACGAATAACCTGTGCTTTACGTTTTGCTTCAGAAAGAACAGTCGCTACTTCAAGCTCAGAACGTGCACGTAACTCTTCAGCACGTTGACGACCTTGCGAACGGTAACTACGCGCTACTGATTCTCGCTCGGCACGCATACGACGGTAGATAGACTCACTGATTTCATCTGGTAGGTTAATTTTCTTAATTCGGAAATCAACCACTTCAATACCCAAATCTTTCGCACTTTCACGCGTTTCTTCAAGTACATCTGCCATGATTTTATCACGCTGGCCTTCAACTTCCTTCACCGGTACTACACCTTCAATTACCGCTAGAGCAGCTTTAGCCGCTTTAGTTTGTGCAATATCAGACGCTGTAGTTGGTGTTGAAATGCTGTCTTCTCCAGACACGATCTGCTTAATTTCTTTCGAACCGATTTCAGCACGTAGGCTATCGACTACTTTACGCTTTAATAGCGCTTCTGCAGTTGATGTATTACCACCACCTGTTGCTAAGTAGTACTTACCAAAATCTTTGATACGCCATTTCACATAGGTATCAATGATCACGTCTTTCTTCTCAGCTGTTAAGAAACGATCAGCCTGATCATCCATAGTTTGAATACGCGCATCTAAATCATGAACACGGTCAAACACTGGTACTTTAAAATGTAGGCCGGGCTGATAAATACGGGCAATTTCAGTATTGTTATCTTTTAAGATACGACCGAAACGCACCACGATACCACGCTCACCTTCTTTTACGACAAACACTGACATCAATAATAGAGCAATAAAAATCACTACTACTGGGATCATTAACTTACGCATAATTAATATCTCCCTTGACGGCCAGTATCAGCACGAGAAGCAGGTGCAACTGGAGTTGGAGTTTCTACTTTTTCTAATTCAATACCGCTTAAACGATCTGAATTATCGGTTTTCTTATCAGCTTGATTTGACTGAGACATCAGCTTATCAAGTGGTAAGTACATCATATTATTACTGCCACCTGATTTCGTATCAATTAACACTTTGCTGGTGTTACTGTACACCTTCTCCATGGTATCTAGATACAAACGCTCACGTGTCACTTCTTTCGCTGCTAGGTATTGTGGCAACAATTTATCAAACTGTGCTACATCACCCAATGCGCCATTAACAACACGCTCAGAGTAACCTTCAGCTTCGTTCTTCAGACGCTCAGCACGACCCGTTGCTTTAGGCAAAATATCATTACTGTAAGCTTCTGCTTCACGAACGTAACGCTCTTCATCTTCTCGCGCTGCGATAGCATCATCAAATGCATCTTTCACCGCTTCAGGTGGACGAGCTGATTGGAAGTTCACATCAACAACACGGATACCCATGTCGTATTTTGCAATAATTTTATCAATTGCTGCTTGAGTATTCGCACGAATAGTCTGACGACCTGTCGTCAATGCCTGATCCATCGTTGAATCACCAATCACGGCACGAAGTGCAGAATCGGTTGCCTGACGCAAACTGTCATCAGCATTCGTTACGCTAAATAGGTACTTCTCAGCGTTATCAACACGGTACTGAACATCCATTTCAACTTTCAGAACGTTTTCATCTTTCGTTAACATCAAGCCAGATGCACGAAGAGAACGAATTGCTTGAATGTTGACTGGGATAACTTCATCAATAAACGTTGGTTTCCAGTTCAGACCGGGTTTTACAACTTGATCAAACTTACCAAAACGTAGCACAACACCTTGCTCTGCTTCGCCAATGGTGTAAAAACCAGAAAAACCCCAAACCGCCGCAGCTAATACGGCAACAGCCCCCAAGCCAACAGCGCTCCCGCTGCCACTCGGCCCTTTTTTATTTCCAAACACACCGCCAACTTTACGACTTAGTTTTGAAAAAACCTCATCGAGATCTGGTGGTCCTTGTTCACGTCCACCGCGATTATTATTACCCCAAGGGTCTTTATCATCACGGCCGCCGTTGTTTCCAGGCTCATTCCACGCCATTATAGAACTCCATCAATATGATATGACGACAGTTTTTATCACTCTAGTAATCCATTAAGCAACGATAAAGTCATCTAACGAAGTACTTTCTCTTTTTTGTAATCGAGACCATTCCGCCAAAGGCAAACGAATATCAATCATCAAATAACCGTCTGATTCGTATTCTTCTTGTAAAATACATCCCAGCTGATAAAACTTGCTACGGATACGCCCAATCATTTCAGGGGGTACACGTAAGGTATGCGCTACCATCGTACCGGAGAGGCGTTCAGTTAGTGCTTGGAATAACAAGTCAATGCCTTGCCCTTCCATCGCTGAAACCCAAACGCGACGAGGAACTCCCTCTTCATCTCGTTCAATACGAGGTTCTGCATGCTCTAAATTATCAATTTTATTCATGATAATTAAAGTAGGCACCTCACCCGCATCAATTTCTTCTAGTACTGTTTCAACAGCTTCAATGTTTTCACGGAAGCGATCATCACTTGCATCAACCACATGAAGTAAAAGATCAGCCTCTTGTGTTTCTTTAAGGGTAGCTTTAAATGCTGCCACTAGATCGTGGGGAAGATGTCGAATAAATCCAACGGTATCAGCTAAAATCGCTGTACCTACATCAGCCACTGCTATTTTACGTAGTGTAGGATCTAGAGTTGCAAACAGTTGATCGGCGGCGTAAACCCCCGCATCGGTGATCCGATTAAAGAGTGTGGATTTACCAGCATTGGTATATCCCACTAATGAGATCGTTGGAATTTCTGCACGATTACGCGCACGTCTTCCTTGATCACGCTGTTTAGCCACTTTATCTAAACGACGTAGAATTGTTTTAATTCGATCGCGCAATAAACGTCTATCTGTTTCAAGCTGCGTTTCACCAGGTCCACGCAGACCTATCCCCCCTTTCTGTCGCTCAAGGTGAGTCCAACCACGAATCAATCGGGTTGATATATGACGTAACTGTGCAAGCTCGACTTGCAACTTACCTTCATGGGTACGTGCGCGTTGAGCAAATATATCTAAGATCAAACCTGTTCTGTCGAGTACACGACACTGACAAATTTGCTCCAAGTTACGCTCTTGAGCGGGAGACAAGGAGTGGTTAAAGATAACGATATCAGCTTCCGCTGTTCTTACCGCGTCGGCAATTTCTTGTGCCTTACCTTCTCCAACGTAATATTTAGGGTGCGGAGTCTTACGGCTGCCAGTGACAACATGCAGTGTATTGACGCCCGCTGAGGAGACCAGCATTTCAAATTCGCTAAGATCTTCCCATTCCCCATCTTGCGTGAAGTTAATATGAACAAGAATCGCCTGTTCACCGGCTTCATAACGGTCAAACAAGCCATTAACTCCTTAATGGAAGAATAAATTATTCTTCAGTTTTTTCTGGACGTTCAGTACCTGCTGGACGATCACCTGCATGGTGATGGTTCACTGGACGAGCAGGAACTACCGTTGAAATAGCATGCTTATATACCATTTGGTTTACAGTGTTTTTTAATAGGATCACAAATTGGTCAAAAGACTCAATTTGTCCCTGTAGTTTGATACCGTTTACCAAGTAAATTGAGACCGGAATTCGTTCACGACGCAGCGCATTTAAAAACGGGTCTTGCAGAGATTGCCCCTTAGCCATTATTTCTTTTCCTTATTTGTTTGTAGTTGTATTAGCAACGAACAAAAACTAAAAATACGCAAAGCAGTTCAGAGTATACACGTTAATCAAACATCACATCTAACTGAGTTTGTGACTGTTTGTAACGCGGAATCCACATCACTACTATCCAACCAGGTCAAATCTTTCCAACCGCGAAGCCAGGTAATTTGACGCTTTGCTAATTGACGGGTAGCACAGATACCACGGAAAACCGCTTCATCTAAGTCATAATTCCCGTCCAAATATTCCCACATCTGACGATAACCAACGCAACGAATAGAAGGAAGCTCAAGGTGAAGATCACCACGCTCGTGCAACGCACGTACTTCCTGCTCAAAACCTGCCTCGATCATTTTATTGAACCTAAGCTCAATTCGCTGATGCAGTACAGCCCTATCCATGGGAGTGATTGCAAATTGATGAACCTTGTAAGGTAAAGATTCACCTTGAGTTTTTGTTAACTCAGTTAAAGTTTTACCCGAAATTCGGAAAACTTCCAATGCACGAGATAATCGCTGTGGATCATTGGGATGAATTCTTGCTCCGGCAACGGGATCAATCCTTACTAATTCATCATGCAATGCTTGCCATCCATGCTCAGCAGCATCTCGTTCAATCCCTGCGCGAACCTCAAGATCTGCAGCAGGTAAAGGCGATAAACCTTCCAATAAAGCCTTGTAGTACAACATAGTACCACCAACTAATAAAGGAATTCGCCCTGCTGCAACTATATCAGCCATTTCTTTCAGTGCATCAGCACGAAAGTCTGCAGCCGAATAACTTTGCGCTGGATCACGAATATCGATCAAACGATGCGGTGCTAATGCAAGTTCATGCGCATCTGGCTTTGCTGTACCGATATCCATTCCCTTATAAATAAGGGCAGAATCAACACTAATCAACTCAACAGGCAGTTGCTCTCGTAATCGAATGGCAAGATCGGTTTTACCCGAAGCTGTTGGTCCCATTAAAAAAATGGCTTGAGGTTGTGGCTTAGTTATCATTATTTAAAGGCTTCTATTGCTGCTTGCATATCTACCGGTCGAAGTAATTGGCTTTCATGACCTGCCAAATTCTCTCCCCATAGCTGCTCTAATTCAGAGACTAGCTGAATGGCTTGCGACAAACTATAACTTGCCACTGTACCAACACATTGTTCAGCTAACCAATATAATAATTTATCCCACCCTTGTGCTTCTGGATCATCACAAGCTGTAAGTAGGTAGGTTAACAAATTCGGGAGCAACTGTTGTAAGTTTTGTTGTCTTAATGGCATACATACTGACATGATTATTATGCCATTTCTCCCTTTCGCTTTCAGTTGAATCCCTAATTGTTTAAGTAGCATCGCATGTTGTTCAGCACAGGCAATTAAATCGCTCTCTACAGGTACCGATAGTGGGATCAAAAGCGGTTGAGGTTTTAATCCTTCCGTTTGCGCTAAACGCAATTGTCCAACATAGCGTAGTAACTCTGCATGATCTAAATTCAGTAAGGCAATATTGGTCTCTTGCTGCATTAGTAAGTAACGCTCAGCTACCAAACATAAGGCTTTACCAAGCCCCATAGCTTTGCCCGCTATCGCATGTTGTTTAACAACCGCCGTTGAAGGCATTGCTTGCCACTCTCTACGCGGCTCGGCAATACGCTCTATGGGTTGTTCGGCTAAAACATGTTTTGTCGGCGATTCCGTTTGTAACAGCTTTTGGTATGCTTTGATCTCAGCCGCCGTAGGCCCTTCCAGTTTAGGAGAACGTGAGGCGCCAGATGAAGCATCAGAAGTTCTCGTGGTATTTATTGTTTGATCACTGCCTTGTCGCTCACAAGGGCTGCGATCATACTGATGCTGATCTCTATTATTTGTGCTTGGTGAAGCCGAATAAGAAGATGGTTTACTATGTTCAGACGCTTCACTTACCTCATATTCAGCTGATACTGCTAAGCCACGCATATCACTATCAATGGGTGCTCTTGCTGAATGTGACGGTGTCGATGCAGACTTATTCCATTCCGATGACGGTGATTTATGAGGATACTCTGGCGTCGCATCTATCGCTTGAGCGACCCTCTGCGTCACAGAGTTTGTTGGTTCAATCACGACACCATCTTCATCGACTTCGATACTATGAGCGCTCGCTCGTGTCGGTGATTGATACTGATGCTGCTCTTCTTCTAATGCCCCTTGCTGCAATGCACTTTGTAAGGCTTGGTAGATAAAATCATGTACCAACCGTGCTTGATGAAAACGCACTTCATGTTTTGCTGGGTGAACATTCACATCAACTTGGTGAGGATCAACATCAATATACAGTACGTAAGCTGCATACTGATCGGATCGTAAACTCGACTCATAAGCTTGACGGATCGCATGATTGATCAGCTTATCTTTCATCATCCGCCCATTAACATAACAATACTGAATATCATTTTGTGCACGAGCGCCTTGAGAGCTACATACCCAACCGGATAATTTCAAGTCTCCGTGCGCTAATTCAACCACCAGTGCATGTTGCAAAAAGCCTGAACCACATGCCGTTGCTAATCGACGCTCTTTTTGAATCGGCGTTTGTGCCGCTCGGTATTGTCGAATGATCTTACCGTTATGACGCAAAGTAATAGCAACATCGAAGCGGCTTAACGCAATACGTTTGATCAACTCATCAATATGATTAAATTCTGTTTTTTCTGTCCGTAAGAACTTACGACGCGCAGGTGTATTAAAGAAAAGATCAAGCACTTCTAGCGTTGTACCTACCGGATGGGCTGCAGGTTTTAACTGGACGTCCATATCTCGCCCTTCAGCATACGCTGACCACGCTTCTTCTTGCGCTTGGGTGCGGGAGGTTAACGTTAAACGAGAGACGGAACTGATACTGGCAAGCGCTTCACCACGAAAGCCAAGACTGACTATCGCTTCAAGATCATCCAGAGTAGTAATTTTAGAAGTCGCATGACGGCTAAGGGCGAGCGCAAGCTCATCTTTAGGGATCCCTTTTCCATTATCACGAATACGAATGAGCCGGCTGCCACCTTTTTCGATATCAATATCGATTCGAGTAGCACCGGCATCAAGACTATTTTCAACAAGCTCTTTGACTACAGAAGCTGGGCGTTCAACAACTTCACCCGCTGCAATCTGGTTAGCCAGCCGAGCGGGTAAAATCTGAATCGGCATAATTAACTTCTTGGTATGATTAGCGTCTGTCCTACAGCTAGTTTATCAGAACGTAGCTTATTCGTAGCACGAATACTTGCAACTGACACACCATATTTATCAGCAATCTTACTCAAAAACTCGCCACGCTTTACTTTATGTTGAACATATTTCGGCGCAGGAACGGCAATTTTTAATTTTTGCCCAAGCATCACATTGTCTGATTTTAGGTGATTAAGTTGACGGATGCTGCTCATGGTAACACCATATTTTGCTGCAATCTTACCTAAATATTCACCACGAACGACTTTATGTACAATCACCTTGGTTGAGGCAACAGGTTTCACTGTAGCACTGCTCGATGTCGTACTCACCGTTTTCGTTGGCGTCGAAACCGACGCTGTCTTAATGTTGCCAGGAATAATCAACACTTGACCGATGTTCACTGAGGTTGATTTCAGATTATTCGAAGCTTTGATTGATGCCATCGACACGCCATACTTCTGGGCAATACCGCTTAATGACTGACCCGATGTCACTTTATGCTTACTTCCACGTCCTTTCAAACGAGAAGCAAATAAAGTACCTTCAGGTGGATTTGCTTCAAAATACTCCAACACCCCTTTATAAACCGCATTCGCTAATTGGTTTTGGTGTGATGTCGTATTAAGTAATTTCTCTTCTGTCGGATTGGTAATAAAACCCGTTTCAACCAATAGCGATGGAATATCAGGTGATTTCAATACCGCTAAACTTGCGTATTGCGGAACCGTTTTATGCAAACGTGCCACTTTACGTAACTCATGTAATACACGAGTAGCAACATCGTAGCCTTCTTTTTGCGAGTAACTAAATTGAAGGTCTAATACCGCTCGGCCAAGATATTTATCATTGGTATTACTTGATAAAACATCGCCACCACCTAATAACTCAGATTGCTTCTCACTTTGCTCCAACCAACGACCTATTTCAGTATTCGCACGGCGTGTGTTTAGCACCCATACAGAAGCACCACGAGGTTGCGGTTTTGTAAAGCCATCAGCATGGATAGAAACTAAAAGAAGGGCTTTATTCTTACGTGCAATTTCTGAACGCTTACCCAATGGAACAAAGTAGTCACCACGGCGAGTTAGTACTGCACGCATACCCGTTGTTGCATTGATCTTAGCTGCCAGTTTTTTCGCAACCGCTAGTGTGACATTTTTTTCATATTTACGCGTTGGACCAATAGATCCAGGATCATCACCACCGTGACCTGCATCCACCGCTACCACAATATCAGCGGTACCAGATGGCATTTTCGCTAAGTTATTTGCCGTCGCTTTTTCTTCTGCTTGCTCTTCTTTAGCACCCACTGTTTTAGACGTTCCATTCGGCAAGTCTAAAACTAAACGGTAACCATAACTGCCCGTTGGTGATAAAGAGAATATTGTTGGCGTTACAC
Source organism: Photobacterium sp. GB-36 (assembly GCF_003026135.1). NCBI lineage: Bacteria > Pseudomonadati > Pseudomonadota > Gammaproteobacteria > Vibrionales > Vibrionaceae > Photobacterium > Photobacterium sp. GB-36. Next base: position 28,853 of record NZ_PYNY01000032.1, read on the forward strand.
CACGCTTAACTTCAAACACCAGTCGCGTTGTACCTTTTGCAGGCGCTGTACTGGTGCGAACTTTGGTTAAAATATCACTTTTCTGAACCGCAATAGGAAGTTTAGTTTTGATCTTAGTATCTTTAAGATCAACCACTAAACGAGAAGGTCCTGCTAATGAAAAGTGAGAATAGTCTGCTTTACTTTGCAGATCTAATACTACGCGAGTTTCATCTGGCGCAGGCCAAATTCTCACCCCTTTGAGTTCATTTGCCCAAGAGGCAGCAGAACTCACTAATCCTGCTCCTACTATCAGGAACTTTAAATACGTCCGTAACGCCATCCTAATTAACTCAACTCCAAATGATTGATCAATGCTGCACCATATTCCGTATTGGCGCGGATCAATACTTTTCTCTGCTCACCGTGATAACACATTTCTAATTCAAGATCGGGTTGAGGTAATAACCCATCACCTTTCTCTGGCCATTCCACTAAGCAAATAGCATCCTGGGTGAAATAATCACGAATTCCCATAAATTCTAATTCTTCAGGATCTGCAAGGCGATAGAGATCAAAATGATACACTTGCCAAGGAGCAAGATCATAAGGTTCAACTAGGGTATATGTCGGACTCTTAACATTCCCTTGATGGCCTAGCGCACGAATAAAACCACGACTAAACGTTGTTTTTCCGGCTCCCAAATCGCCGTGAAGATAAATCGTTGTTTGTTGCGTACAGGCTTTAGCTAATTTAAGGCCTAAATCTACTGTTGCCTGCTCATCAGCAAGAAAGGTTTCAAATGTTTGCATGTTTTTATCTTGGATTGACTAATTGACGAATAAACGGAAAGAGATCTGATGCCAGCATACCACGCTCTCCGCTTTGCGCACACAAATCTGCGGCTCGGCTATGGATCCAGACTCCCGCATAGGCCGCTTCAACTAACGCTAAACCTTGGCCGAGTAAAGCACCAATGATACCTGATAATACGTCCCCCATCCCTCCCGTTGCCATTCCAGGATTGCCGCAAGTACAAATCCATAATGTCTTACCATCATAAATTAAACTGCCAGCCCCTTTTAAAACAACAACACCGCCATAATTTTGCTGTAAGCGCTGAATCGCGACAAACCGATCGGCTTCAATCTCATTAATAGAGACATCCAATAATCGCGCCGCTTCGCCGGGATGTGGTGTAATGATTCGATTATCTCGGTAGTCAGGGGCTTTTGCCAGTAAATTAAGGCCATCAGCATCAACGACACAAGGTTTATCAATATGATGACACTGCGCAAAGAGAGATTGTCCCCAATCACTGGTTCCAAGCCCAGGCCCTAATACAACCACATCTGACCAAGCAAGCTTATCAACAAGTATGTTTGAAGACTCTTGCCAACCAATGGCCATTATCTCAGGTCTCATCATCACAATTGACAGTGCATTGTCAGGTCGTGTTATCACCGACGTTAAGCCAGCACCTGCACGGCTACAAGCTTCTGACGATAATCGAATAGCTCCCGCCATTCCAAGATCACCACCAATACAAAGCACGCGTCCAAAACACCCTTTATGAGCAACACGTGAGCGCGGAAAAAGTAATGACTGTACCTGCGATTCTGTAATGTGTAATGCTGATGGTTTCATGACTTGCGAGAATTGCAGATCAAATCCTAAGTCTGAAAAGTAACGTTCCCCACAATATTGTGCTGCTTGCCCTGTTGTCAGCCCTTGTTTAAAACCAATAAAAGAGAGCGTTTGTGAGGCCTTAATAACAGCACCAAAAGTTGCACCAGTATTTGCACATAATCCTGAAGGCACATCCACTGCAATCACAGGCGTCTTTTGATCATTGATCCAACGAATGCGTTCAGCGATTTCTGAGCGAACTTCACCTTTAACCCCAATCCCTAATAACGCATCGATAATTAACTCATAACTTGTGGTTGGCGTATCAGTGATCGTTTTACCATTACATTGCAACCAGTGAGAACGAGCACATCGAGCGTCAGCAGGTAAATGTTCAACATTGGGTGATTCCCACACAGTAACATCAATACCCTGATCATGTGCTAAACGAGCCACTACATAGCCATCACCACCATTATTACCTTTACCGCAGCACACTAATAATTTATTACATTGAGGATACCGCTGCCTCATAAGATCAAACGTTGCCTCTCCAGCACGTTCCATTAAGTGATAAAGCGTGACACTATTTTGTTGCTCTGTGAGTAATTGCTCACCTTGCCTGATTTGCTCTGAGGTATAGAGAAATAAGGGGATGTCATGAGTGATCATAGGTAAAGTGCCCTCAATAAACGTGTAACAACTATAACTAATCAAAATACACAGTGTTAATTTTATACATCTATAATCGCAACGTCAGAGGTCATTATCGCAGTCTATTCTTAGCAATCCACATTCTCACCGCTATGATCAAAACAAGAATATGCTAGAATGCGCCCCCTTTCATTTAGCGCAATATAAAAGAGTTCGGTTATGACTATCGATTACCATCAACTTGCTGAGCAGATCAAAACTTGGGGACAAGAGCTGGGCTTTCAACAAGTGGGTATCACTGATATTGATTTGTCACAACACGAAGCTGAATTGCAACGTTGGCTTGATGCTGGCTATCACGGTGATATGGACTGGATGGCACGTCATGGCATGATGCGTGCGCGCCCTGCTGAACTACTACCCGGCACTATCCGTGTGATCAGCGTAAGAATGAATTACCTTCCGCCTCACGCCGAGTTTGCCCAAACACTTAAGCAACCTCAAAAAGCGTTTATTAGTCGCTATTCACTCGGTCGTGATTACCACAAGCTGATCCGTAATCGACTGAAACAATTAGGGCAACGTATTGAGCAAGCCGTCGGGCAGTTTGGCTGCCGACCTTTTGTTGACTCAGCGCCTATTCTAGAACGCCCTTTGGCACAAAAAGCAGGGCTTGGTTGGACAGGCAAACATTCACTTATCTTAAATGAGCAAGCAGGCTCTTGGTTCTTTTTAGGTGAACTATTAGTTGATATTCCACTGCCAATTGATAAACCAAGCAGTGAGCAATGTGGGAAATGTGTCGCTTGTATAACGAGCTGTCCAACAGGTGCTATTGTTGAAGAAGGAATCGTAGATGCGCGTCGTTGTATCTCATACTTAACGATTGAATTTGATGGTGTGATCCCAGAGCAATACCGCAGTGCTATCGGTAACCGTATCTATGGTTGCGATGACTGCCAATTAGTCTGCCCCATAAACAGACATGGACAATTAACAGAAGAGCACGATTACCACTGTCGTGACAGCTTATACCAACAAGACTTGCTAACTCTTTATGCTTGGGATGAAACGACATTCTTAAAAAATACCGAAGGCTCAGCTATTCGCCGGATAGGCCATATTCAATGGCTCAGAAATATCACAATTGCTCTGGGTAATGCTTCTTATCAAATAGAAATTGTTGAAGCACTTCAGCAGCGTCAAGGGATCTCTGAATTACTTGATACACATATCGATTGGGCGCTATCGCAACAACAACAAAGAAAAGATCAACTCGCTCTCGAAATTTTACCTACTAAAACAAAACGTTTAGTACGGATTATTGAGAAAGGCTTACCTCGAGATGCATAAGTCACTCGGGGGATATGTGGAAAACTTTTTAAAGTTAGGTTTTTTCTTGGGGATAGGTAAAGATTAAACACAGGAGGTGGATAACATAATCAAGATAGTTATCCCGAGGAGGAACATGACATAAAATCTGTTGAAAAGCAGGTATAAAAATCAATATTTACATTATAAAACATAAAGTTAAATGAAATAAAAACACCTGTGGATAACGGTAATTAAACACTATTCAAATTAAAATTCAAAGTTACTCACATAGCATCAGCACATCTAATCAACCAACTTACCCACAGTACATGTAGTGTGGATAACTCTGTTAATTTCATTGTGATCTAACGGTGAAATACTATTATAAAAATAATGTGTTAGCACTATCTGCAATGTTATTCGCTCAGATGGCACAGCTTTATGCACTACTGTTGCAATAGATAAACATTACTAAGAAAAGAGCGTACGCGTTAGTTATATCGCGCCAATACAGCAGTATTGATGTTACAACATGAATACCCTGTATTGCTGAGACAGCAAAAACAACCCTTAAAGGTTGCTTTATACAAAGTGAGTTCTGTTGTCGAAGCCGATCGCTTCTAAGTGGGCTTCGTAGCTAAGCTAGAAACACTTGAAGCAGCACACTGATGATATCGGTAATCGAATACCTCAGGAATACTACATTAGGACTATTACTTCACAGCAATAGTTCATCGATAAGTTCGATGATAACTCTGTTTATCTACAATGAAATAAACAATCAAATTGGAGCGACACACGAGGTTCGAACTCGTGACCTCAACCTTGGCAAGGTTGCGCTCTACCAGCTGAGCTAGTGTCGCATAGCTAGGTCTTTCACCTAACGTTCATCGCTTTCGCCATGAACTATCAAATTGGAGCGACACACGAGGTTCGAACTCGTGACCTCAACCTTGGCAAGGTTGCGCTCTACCAGCTGAGCTAGTGTCGCATAGCTAGGTCTTTCACCTAACGTTCATCGCTTTCGCCATGAACTATCAAATTGGAGCGACACACGAGGTTCGAACTCGTGACCTCAACCTTGGCAAGGTTGCGCTCTACCAGCTGAGCTAGTGTCGCATAGCTAGGTCTTTCACCTAACGTTCA
>NZ_PYNY01000033.1:0-33142 GCF_003026135.1 Photobacterium sp. GB-36
TCTTGCTTAACAGACCACCTGCATGCGCTTTACGCCCAGTAATTCCGATTAACGCTCGCACCCTCCGTATTACCGCGGCTGCTGGCACGGAGTTAGCCGGTGCTTCTTCTGTTGCTAACGTCAAACGTTGAAGCTATTAACATCAACGCCTTCCTCACAACTGAAAGTACTTTACAACCCGAAGGCCTTCTTCATACACGCGGCATGGCTGCATCAGGGTTTCCCCCATTGTGCAATATTCCCCACTGCTGCCTCCCGTAGGAGTCTGGACCGTGTCTCAGTTCCAGTGTGGCTGATCATCCTCTCAGACCAGCTAGGGATCGTTGCCTTGGTGAGCCATTACCCCACCAACAAGCTAATCCCACCTGGGCTAATCCTGACGCGAGAGGCCCGAAGGTCCCCCTCTTTGCTCCGAAGAGATTATGCGGTATTAGCTATCGTTTCCAATAGTTATCCCCCACATCAGGGCATATTCCCAGGCATTACTCACCCGTCCGCCGCTCGTCAGCATTGATAGCAAGCTATCAATCTGTTACCGCTCGACTTGCATGTGTTAGGCCTGCCGCCAGCGTTCAATCTGAGCCATGATCAAACTCTTCAATTAAAGTTTTTGTGGTCTTTCGACCGGCTCAATGAATACTGTTAAAATACCGCTAACTAGAAGCTAGTTAGGATATTTGAATTGACTGTGCCAAATAATCCGTCTCTATAAGAGATGAGTTATTTGTATTGGTCACTAGTATCATTGATAAATCTTTCGACTTAACTTTTCAACGAGTGCCCACACAGATTGCATGGTCAAATTGTTAAAGAACGTTAGCGCAACACATCGTGTTGGCTGAGGCTGCGTATACTACACCGCGCTCAATTTAAGTCAACAATTATTTTAAAATTAATTTTCAAAACCCTTGCCACACTTAACTTAAAGCATACTTCCTTATCTTTTTAAGATTGAGACAAGATTTCAGCATTAAGACTACGATTTACCCAATTTAAAAAACACTGTTAGCTAAGTTTTAAATTAGTTTTTTTTATAAACCGCTTACCTACAAGTTATACACAGGTTGTAAATAACTTACTAACCATCCGTATTCCCTGTCGATGGAGCAGCATTATAGGGATAAGCTTAGAGATAGCAATAACAAAATTGAGAATTCAAACCGAATGACAATAAAAACAACGATAAACCCCAAAAATAACACTTTTCGTACAAAACGATACGTTTTCTTCTGTTTAAAAACAAAAAAGGCATATGAGGTAACTCATATGCCTTATCGTTATTTAATAAGATTAGTCTTTTATTGAAACAATAAAAGATGGATTCAGTAATTGCTCGCGATGATAGTTTAATGGTTGCCCTTCTAAATCGAGTACTATAGCCCCAGCACTCTCAGCTACACACTGGCCAGCAGCGGTATCCCACATCATTGTGGGTCCTAAACGCGGGTAACGTTGCGCTCGACCTTCTGCGACTAAACAGAACTTTAATGATGAACCAACTTCCGTCATCTTGTGCTCACCGATTTGTTCTAAGTAGTGATCTAACTCTGGGGAAGGATGAGAGCGACTACCAACAATCGTTGGTACTGTTGCTGCTCGTACACGAATAGGCTCACGACCGGCTTTGGTTTCTAACCACGCCTTATCACCATCACCTAACCATGCTTTTTCTAATGCAGGCGCATACACCACACCTAAAACAGGACGTCCTTCTTTTATTAAAGCAATGTTAACCGTGAACTCACCATTTTTGCGAATAAACTCTTTAGTGCCATCTAATGGATCAACTAACCAAAATGTGTCCCAATTTTGTCGTTGATGCCAATCTGTATGTGCGGACTCTTCTGAAAGAATAGGGATCTCTGGTGTTAGCTGTTGTAGTTTGGTAACGATAAGTTCATTAGCGGCAAGATCGGCATCTGTGACAGGGCTGCTATCTGATTTTTGCGTGATCTGAACTTGACCATGGTAACGAGCCATAATGGCAGCACCCGCCTCTAACGCGATGCTATATATTTCGTCGAGTAACATTGCCAATCCCTTTCTCCTTCATTTATTAGCTGATGATCTGTTTTGACTTTAAATGTTCAACACATTGTTCCACCAGCTTATCTATTGCATTACTACCTGCCGCTAAATGGAGCTCAGGCGATAACGGCGGTTGGTATTCAGAATCAATACCTGTAAATTGTTTGATTTCACCTGCTCGCGCTTTTTTATACAAGCCTTTCGGATCACGTTTTTCACACTCAGCAAGAGGAGTATCAACAAATACCTCAATAAACTCACCTTCAGGCAGTAAATCTCTCACTAACTGACGCTCTTCTCGATGTGGTGAAATAAAAGCACTAAGTACGATTAGCCCGGCATCAGCCATTAATGTCGCGACTTCACCAATACGTCGAATATTTTCACGGCGATCTTCCGCTGAGAAACCAAGATCACGACATAAACCATGACGAACATTGTCACCATCAAGTAAATAGGTGTGATAACCCATTTCAGCCAGTTTATTTTCTAATGCGCCAGCTACTGTTGATTTTCCTGCGCCGCTTAGGCCTGTAAACCACAACACACTCGCTTTCTGATTCTTTTGTGTTGCACGTAATTCTTTGGTTACGGTATGACGATGCCAAACAATATTCTCGTTATCATCATGCGCTTGTGGCGTGATTGTCATAACACACTCCGTTGTCTATTTATTAAAAAGGGAATAACAGTGGGATCAGGGTTAATACAACGATTGAATACACTATCGATATTGGTAATCCAATCCGAACATAATCTCTCAGCTTATAGTTACCTACGCTATAGACTAATAAGTTAGTTTGATAACCATAGGGTGAGATAAAGCTCGCACTGGCGCCAAACAGTACTGCCATAATAAAAGGCATAGGATCAACGTTATAAGCTAATGCTAGGCTATAACCGATAGGAAAAGACAAAGCAGCTGCAGCATTATTCGTGACTAACTCTGTTAACACGAGTGTCAGTAAGTAAACCGCAATTAATGCCCCATAAATTCCCCAGCCATTAAATGCTTCAATCAAAGCTTCACCCATTCGCTCAGATAACCCTGTTGTGATCATCAATTTAGCCAAGGTTAAAGCCGAGCCGACAATCACAACGATATCGATAGGAAAACGGCGGCGTAATTCTGCAAATGAAATAATGCCTACTGCGACCATAACGAAAAGATAAATGGCCAACCCTTTAATGATCGGTAATACATCCAATAAAGCGAGACCAATAACAGTCAGAAATCCCATCAGTACAGCTGCACTTTTGGTGTTATCTAAGCGAGCACTTGAATCAAGACCATTCACCAAGACAAATTCACGATCTAAGGTGGCTTTCTTTTGTTGGAATTTTTTACCCGGCACGATAACTAATGTATCGCCAGCATGCAGTTCGATATTACCGAGTCCACCAGCAAGACGTTCATGACCACGACGTATCGCCACAACGACAGCATCAAAATTTTCTCTAAAACGGGTACTTTTTAAGGTTTTGCCACGAATTCCTGCCGAGTGGCTGATGATGACTTCCATCATCGATTGGCCATTTAGGTGATGCTGACCAAAAAGGTTTAAACCTGGAATTTCTTGAAGTGTGGTTACACTTTCGACATCACCACAAAATAATAAGGTATCGCCTGCCTGCAACTTAGTATCAGGACATACAGGTGCAATAGTTTGACCGTCACGGATCAACTCAGCTAGAAATAAACGGCGTAGGGCACGCAAACCATTTTCGGCAACGGTTTTTCCTACTAATGGGGATTTAGCTTCTACACGTGCTTCAAGGAAATAAGGCAATTGATCATCAGCATGATCATCATAACTGGGTAATAGATGACTAAGCGGGATAAGAATAACTAAGCCAACAACTAATACCGCTAAACCAATCATACTTGGTGCGAAAAAGCCTAAACTAGGCAGACCCGCATCTTCAACGAAACTATTTATGATTAAGTTCGTCGATGTACCTATTAACGTTAACGTTCCACCTAAAATAGCGGTATACGACAACGGTAATAATAATTTAGATGGTGCGTGGCGTTGGTTACGCTTAATCGCACCGATTAATGACACGACAACCGCTGTGTTATTCGTAAAAGATGATAATAATGCGGTTGATAAGCCGAGTTTTGTGACCACAGCCGTTTGGCCGCCCTGTGATATTTGACGCCCAACCCAACTAATCAACCGTGTTTTTTCTAAAGCAATGGAAACAAGGATCAACAACACTAATGTCAGTAATGACGAATTAGTGAAATTGCCAGCCAATGTCGGTAAATCGATCATTCCAGACTGATAACCAATAAATGCCGCACCTGCAAATAAGTAAGGCGGTTTTATTTTGGTTGCCAGTAAGCAGAGAATAATCACCACCAACATAGCTAAGACAATCGCTTGCTCCCATCCCATAGAGTTACCCTAGCAACTTGCTAAGATCTTTAGCATCCCAGTGTGGAAAGTGCTTGCGGATCAGGGCATTTAATTCAACTTCAAATGCTGAGTATTGCGCAGTATTTTGTTTAGCATCTAATGCTTCACGTACCATACCCGCACCAACCGTCACATTCGTTAAGCGATCAATAATGATAAAGCCGCCAGTATCTTTACATGCTTGATAGCTATCAACGGCAATGGCTTCATTTAAGCTCACTTCACATAAGCCAATACCATTAAGCGGTAAAACATCAGTTTCAAAGGTTTCAAGGTTATTAATATCAACTTGGTGACGAATGGCATCAACACTACCAACCGTTTTCTTACCCGCGACTTTAATGTCGTACTGGCGAACTGTTTCTAACGCTGATTCGCCCATCCAAACAATATCAGCAAGTAAATTATTACTCAGTGGCACTGTTTCATCAGCAGCAACTAACGTATCACCACGGCTAATATCAATTTCATCAGCCAAGGTTACTGTTACTGCTAAGCCCGGTGTTGCAACCTCTAAATCACCATCAAATGTTACGATGCGATCAACGGTCGAGGTTTTACCCGATGGTAATGCACGAACTTTTTGTCCCACTCGTAATTCACCTGAGGCTAATGTGCCGGCGAAACCACGGAAATCAAGATTTGGACGATTCACATATTGCACAGGGAAACGTAGTTCTGTCGACGCCTGACCTTGAGTAAGATCCACTTTTTCAAGCAAGGTCAGTAATGAATCACCATCATACCAAGGCGTTTTTTCGCTAAGGCCAACAACGTTATCCCCTTCTAATGCCGATAACGGCACTAAGCTAATGTTGATATCACTGTTCAGTTTTTTCGAGAACGCTAAATATTCTTCACGGATTGACTCAAAACGCGCTTGGTCAAACCCCACTAAGTCCATTTTGTTAATCGCAACAATAAAGTGACGAATACCCAATAGACTTGCAATGTAAGAGTGACGACGAGTTTGATCTAATACGCCTTTACGCGCATCAATCAAGATCACCGCGACATCACAGGTCGATGCACCTGTTGCCATGTTACGGGTATACTGCTCATGCCCTGGGGTATCAGCAATGATGAACTTACGCGCTTTGGTTGAGAAGTAACGATAAGCAACATCAATCGTGATCCCTTGCTCGCGCTCAGCCTGCAATCCATCAACCAATAACGCTAGGTCAGGCTTATCGCCCGTTGTACCGACTTTTTGACTGTCGGTATGAATTGCCGCTAATTGATCTTCATAAATTTGGTGAGAGTCATGCAGTAGTCGACCAATTAAAGTACTTTTACCGTCATCTACTGAGCCACAGGTTAAAAATCGCAGTAGAGATTTATTATGGTGTTGGTCAAGATAAGCTTCGATACCGAGCTCAGCGACCTGTTGTTCAATCACGCTATTCATTATTCTCTCCTTAGAAGTAACCTTGGCGTTTTTTCAATTCCATTGAACCCGACTGATCATGGTCAATCGCTCGACCTTGTCGTTCACTCGATGTTGCCACCAGCATTTCTTCAATAATGCCCGGTAGTGTATCGGCTGTAGATTCAATCGCTCCCGTTAGTGGGTAACAACCTAAGGTTCTAAAGCGCACACTCTTTTGCTCGATTTTCTCACCCGGTTGAAGATCCATACGCTCATCATCAACCATGATCAACATGCCGTCACGATCAACCACAGGACGTACTTCAGATAGGTACAGTGGAACAATCTCGATACCCTCTAAATAGATGTATTGCCAGATATCAAGCTCAGTCCAGTTTGAAAGTGGGAAAACACGAATGCTCTCACCCTTGTTGATTTGACCGTTGTAAGTCTTCCATAACTCAGGACGCTGATTTTTCGGATCCCATGTGTGGTTCTTGTCACGGAATGAATAAACACGCTCTTTTGCACGTGATTTTTCTTCATCACGACGTGCGCCACCAAAAGCGGCATCAAAACCATACTTATCCAGTGCCTGCTTTAGACCCTGAGTTTTCATAATATCGGTGTGCTTTGACGAACCGTGCGTGAATGGGCCAACGCCCATTGCGAGACCTTCAGGGTTCTTATGTACCAATAAATCAAAGCCATACTTTTCTGCGGTGCGATCACGGAAATCGATCATCTCGCGGAATTTCCAATCGGTATCAACGTGCAGCAATGGGAACGGGATCTTCCCCGGATAAAATGCTTTACGTGCTAGGTGCAACATCACCGATGAATCTTTACCGATAGAGTACATCATTACCGGATTATCAAACTCAGCCGCTACTTCACGGATAATGTGGATACTTTCCGCTTCTAACTGCTTGAGGTGGGTTAAACGTTTCGGGTCCATCTCTCTCTCCATACTATGCCAGCTTAACTACCGCATCTTGCTGCTGTAGCGACTGTTCCTGTTTTGTGAACCAATCTAATTTCGTCGATAGATTAACTACCTCTCCTACTACTATCAGCGATGGAGAAGCAGCATGTTTTGCTAATTCAGCCAGCTCGCTTAGCTGACCTTTTAAAACTTTTTGGGTTTTCTGGGTACCACGCTCAATAATGGCGATAGGGGTATCAGCACCACGACCGTGCTCTAACAACTGTTGCTGAATATGACTCGATTTCATCAAGCCCATGTAAATCACTAAGGTTTGTTTTCCACGTGCGAGTGTTGACCAGTCCAAAGTATCGCCATCAGGCTTTAGATGCCCCGTAACGAACATGGCGGTTTGGGCGTAATCACGGTGAGTTAATGGAATGCCCGCATAAGCTGTAGCACCAGCTGCTGCTGTAATACCCGGTACAACTTGGAATGGAATATCAGCATCAAATAACACTTCAAGCTCTTCACCACCACGACCAAACACAAATGGGTCGCCACCTTTTAATCGCACCACTCGCTTGCCTTGCTGGGCGTAGTGAACAATTAATCGATTGGTTTCTTCTTGAGGGACACTATGAAAACCGGCTTTTTTACCCACGCATACTAATTCGGCATCACGGCGGACTAAATCCATCACTTCATCAGACACCAAGTAGTCATACAGCACGACATCAGCTTGCTGCATCAGCTGTAATGCACGAAGAGTCAATAACCCTGCATCACCTGGACCTGCGCCAATTAATGCAACTTGCCCTTGCGGTGGTGCTTGTTGGGTTAATGCCACCAGCTCTTGCTCAGCCTCTTGCTCACGCCCCGATGCCACTAAGTCACCAAAACGTCCGTTAAAGGCCTGCTCCCAGAAATAACGACGAGCAGAAAAAGAAGAGACGGTTTGTGATAAACGCTGACGGAAGTTACCCGCAATCGTTGCCATACGTCCTAAGTGTTGTGGTAATAACGCTTCAAGCTTTTCACGTAATAAACGGGCAAGTACCGGCGCCTGACCTGATGACGAGATCGCGACAATGATGGGTGAACGGTCAACAATAGAGGGAATAATAAAACTGCAGCGCTGAGTATCATCAACGACATTGACTAATACTTGGCGTTGATTGGCCGATTGATAGACCAGCGCATTAATCGCTTTACGCTCTGTCGCGGCAATGGCTAAGAAAATACCATCAAGATCTGATGGTGAAAAATGTTCTCCGACCAATTTGATCTGTTGAGAAGCTAATGCAGCAGTAAAGTCAGCATTTAAACTTGGTGCAATAACACGAACATCTGCGCCTGCTTTTAATAGCATACGGGTTTTACGCCACGCGCTATCACCACCACCGACAACCAGACATGGTCGACGCTTTAAATCTGCAAAAATTGGCAAGTAATCCATCATTAGCCCTCTTTTTATCCCTAGATGCACTATAGAGGGGGCTTGATATTACTTGAAATTCTAAAATTTCATTTTTTATTCCAAAAAGTTTAGCCGCAACATGCCGACAACACTTAATGACAAGATTTAGCGAATTACACTATATACAATGTATTATATAGTTATAAATCTCACGATTAAGGCGAACGATAGGGAGCAACACAGCAAATAAAAGCTTATGTTATGCCTTTTATGTCTAGGTTATGACGAATCACTCTTCTATTAATACGAGAAATAACGGCCTAATTTTCGATCTCGCTAACAATTGATCAAAAAAAACGAGATGGAGAGCACGATAGTGCGACACAGATAACAGCCTTTCTCAGTACATTTGATACCTTACGCTTGCTTTCTTTGCCTACCCGTTTGGAGATATTCATGAAGTTATCAGCTAAGCCTTTATCAATCGCGATATTAGGCGGTTTACTTACGCTTGCAGGTCCAGCAACAGCAGACACCATCAAACTACGTATTTTAGAAACCACGGATATCCATACTAATGTAATGGATTATGATTACTACAAAGATGCGCCAACCGAGAAAACAGGCTTAGTACGTACTGCAACGTTAGTAGAAAAGGCTCGTGGCGAAGTCACCAATAGTGTCTTAGTTGATAACGGTGATTTACTGCAAGGTAGCCCGATGGGTGACTACATGGCAGCAAAAGGGATCAAGCATGGTGAAGTTCACCCTGTTTATAAAGTCATGAACCAACTTGATTACGATGTTGGTAATATTGGTAACCACGAATTCAACTATGGCTTAGATTTCCTTGATACCAGCATTGAAGGTGCTGACTTCCCTTACATCAATGCAAACGTCTACGACTTAAAAACAGGTAAGAACTTATTCTCTCCTTATCTGATCAAGGAATACACATTTAAAGATAACAAGGGTAATGACCAACAAGTGAAGATTGGTTATATCGGTTTTGTTCCGCCACAAATCATGGTGTGGGATAAGAAGAACCTCGAGGGTAAGGTAGAAGCCAAAGATATTAAGCAAACGGCTGAGAAATTCATTCCACAAATGAAAGCAGAAGGCGCTGATATTATTGTCGCTATCCCACACTCAGGCGTTTCAACCGATCCACATAAAGTGGGTGCTGAAAACTCGGTATACTATTTAACGCAAGTTGAAGGTATTGACGCGATTGCATTCGGTCACTCACACGCGGTTTTCCCAAGCAAAGAGTTTGCAAACCTACCAGGTGCTGATATCGAAAAAGGGACCATTAATGGTATTCCAGCAGTCATGCCGGGACGCTGGGGCGATCACGTTGGCATTATGGATTTAGTATTAGATAAAGAGGGGAACAGCTGGAAAGTCACCTCTGCTCAAACTGAAGCTCGCCCTATTTTCGATAAAGCAACCCAAAAACCAATTGTTGATGCTGATCCTAAATTAGTAGCGGCGGTTAAAGTTGATCACAATGCTACCCGTGATTTCGTTAATCAACCAATTGGTAAAGCAAGTGACGTTATGTACAGCTACTTAGCACTGGTACAAGACGATCCAACCGTGCAAATCGTAAACCTTGCACAAAAAGATTATGTTGAACGCTTTATTCAAGGCGATCCCGATCTCGATGGTATTCCAGTACTTTCAGCAGCCGCACCATTTAAAGCTGGCGGTCGTGGTAACGATGCAACCAACTTTACAGAAGTTGAATCAGGTCAACTGACTTTCCGTAACGCGGCTGACTTATACTTGTATCCAAATACCCTTGTTGCCATGAAAGTAACAGGTAAAGAAGTGAAAGAATGGCTGGAATGTTCTGCTGGCCAATTTAATCAAATTGATGTTAACAGTGATAAGCCACAAGGCTTGATCAACTGGGATGGTTTCCGTACTTATAACTTTGATGTTATTGATGGCGTCACTTACAACATCGATATTTCACAACCTGCGAAATACGATGGTGAATGTAAAGTTATTAACCCAACGGCAAGTCGTATTAAAGATCTTAGCTTTAACGGCAAAGCTGTAAAAGACGATCAGAAATTCATCATCGCAACCAATAACTACCGTGCTTACAGTGGTAAATTTGCTGGTACTGGTGAGAAGTTTGTTGCCTTTGCTGCACCCGATGAAAACCGTACCGTTCTTTCTGACTACATTAGCCGTGTAAGTAAAGAAAAAGGCCAAGTGGTGCCAAGTGCGGATAACAACTGGCACTTCACGCCACTGAAAAGTGATAAGAAGTTAGATATTCGCTTTGAAACAGCCAATAGCGAAAAAGCGGCGAAGTTTATTAAAGACAAAGGTCAGTACCCAATGACCCAAGTTGAAACAACGCCAACTGGCTTTGCGATTTACCAATTGGATTTACAACACGCGAAATAATCGTCGCAATAAAGTAAGCTAGATACCGCAGCTGGTCTGCGGTATTTTTTTATGATTAAAAAGTGAGTCATCATGAAGCCTTCCGCACAACTTTCTCAACTCGCCGAATTTCTTCAACAATTTGGCGCCGAGCAAACCACGATTGATGAAGCATTAAGCCAAGCACAAGTATTAGCGTTACCCACTCGTCACATACTGCTTCATCAAGGGCAACAAGCAGAGCAGTTCTACTTTTTACTTAATGGGATTTGCCATGCTTGCTATCTCACTGACAGTGGTAAGCAATTCAGTAAAGAGTTCTATTGGGATCAAGATACTTTGATTGGCTTTGAAGCACTGATCACTCAATCACCTTCGCCTTTTCTATTAGAAACCTTGTCCGCTAGCGAGCTCATTGCCCTACCGATTGAGCTAATTGAAACATGGCGTTCACAAGGGGTAGCGCTATATCAACACTTATTAGAACGTCAGTTAGTATTTAAGGAAAACAAAGAACGCTTCATGTTGATGTACAGCCCAGAAGAACGATATCAATTATTCACCCAAAGCTTTGCCGAGCTCAACGTTAAACTCACGGACTATCAAATTGCCTCATACCTTGGAATCACCCCGATCAGCCTCAGCCGAATAAAAAAAAGACAAAGCGAACCACAATAATGAAACGATATTAACAATGGTTAATGAGGCCGTGAAAAACGCAGGTTACTATGAAGGTAACTTTGACTATCACAGAAAAAGAGAACACGTGATGATTACTTGGCAATGCCTTTCTTTTGCACAACTGACGACCCACCAGCTTTATGATGCACTAAAGCTACGCGCTGACATTTTTGTGGTAGAGCAAGACTGTGTTTACCCTGATCTTGATGATAACGATCGTGCTGATGATGTTTACCATTTATTAGGCTATCAAGATGGCAAACTGATCGCCTACCTTCGCCTACTCAGTGCAGGACTCACTTACGACAATGTCAGTATTGGTCGAGTTGTTACGGCACAAGAAACACGAGGCAGCGGTATAGGTCATCAACTGCTCAAACAAGGACTCGAAAACGCCACGCGTATTTGGCCTAATGCGACCATCGAGATTGGAGCGCAAGAGCACTTGATCGGCTTTTACTCTCAATACGGTTTTAAACAAACCTCTGATATGTACCTTGAAGACGGCATTCCACATGTTGATATGGTGCTAACACAAGGCGATAACTAATGAAGCAAACTGCTGTGTCATTGGGGATCCTATTACTGATATTCGGTAATTTATCCGCTTCTCTGTCTGATGTCGCAGTTAAATTACTCAATGGCGAAGTCCATCCCTTGCAATACATGTTTCTTCGCCAAGTAATAAGCTTAATTATTATTTTGCCTTTTTGGTTGTCCCAGCCCAAACAGCAACGTGAGGTCGGTAGTTGGAAGATCAATACCATCCGTGCGTATTTAGTATTAGCGGGGAGTTCAATGTTGTTAGTGGCGCTGACATATTTGCCCCTCGCGACGGCCAATGCCTTATTTTATGCCGCGCCCTTATTGATGATCCCACTTTCAATAGTGCTATTAGGTGAGTACCCCACAAAAGGGAAAGTCGTTGCGACAGCGATTGGATTTATCGGAATTTTAATTGTTTTACGCCCTACCCAATTTCACTGGGCTGCGATTGCCGCACTGGGTACTGCAACTACATTGGCGCTCTACAATGTATTAGTACGTAAATTGCCACAATCACAAACCGTATCATCCACGCTCTTTTGGACAAGTGTATTATCACTGCCTGTGGCGACCCCTTTGGCATGGTACTTCTGGCAACCGATCTCACTTGAAAACCTTGGGCTTATTACTGCAAGTGCGCTATTTACCTTAGGCTATCAAGGGTGTGTGGTATTGGCATATCGCCAAAGTGAAACCCATAAAATTGGGTTAGCAGAATATTCAGGGCTTATTTTTGTCGCCTTCTTTGGTTGGATTTGGTTTAACGAAAGTTTAGATACCTTAACGCTTATCGGTATTTTATTGATCGTTCTACCTATGATGCCAAGACCTAAACGAAAAAAATTCACCACTCAGATCGACATACAGTGATCAAATAGTAACCTCTGCGGTAACGCATAAAAAGAAAAAACAAAAAAGCCCACTTAAGCCTCTCTTTCTAGTTAAAAGCAAATAAGTGGGCTTTTTCATATTTATTTCATCACTGGTTATTTACGATAATAGCTACCATTACTGCTACGGTAATAAGCTGCTGAAATACCATTACCTTCAATCTTCAAACCATCTATTTGGCCATTACTATTTACACGATACATTAGCGTTTGACCGGCCTGTACATTACTGATCGGCTTACCCGCACCTTCAATATTGGCAATTTTATATAAATCCGATAATGGTAACGAGCGATCTCTAAACACGTTCGCTAAGGTTTCACCGGCTGGAACTTTATAACTAACCCATTGCCCTGCATCGCTTGATGCAACCTTGGCCGTGTTTGCTGTCGTTGTTGTATTGGTTGTATTCGTTGTAATCGGTTCATCAGTCGCTTTGGTTACCACCGCCGCTTCTTTTGACAGATCAACGGTGTACGCCTTACCGCCATCTAACGGATAAATTTTCTGAATCATCGGTTTCTTTTCAGGTGCCGGACCAGTATCTTCCGTTCCTCCAACCGCTTTCATCTTACTGTCTTCACGAATATCTGCCGTATCTAAAACAATATCTGTACGCTTACTCACACCAGTATTAGATGATGTCGTTCCCGTTTGCCCTACCGGTTGAGTCGTGCTCGTAGAACCGCCAAGGTTAAGAGAAATACTACGACGAACACCACTGTCTGCACTTTGCTCTTGTTCTAATTGATTCGTTGTCGGCAACATTAATACAGCGACAAAAATAGGCACAAGGATCATCAATGCCCAGCGATGAAAACGTGGAAAATGTGACCATGTATGGCCAATTCCGGCTTTAATCTGACGACATTTATCAAAGAGCCCTGACAAACTAAAATTGACTGATGATCGTTTTGACGCATGTTTTGTTCTCGAACGGCGATTGGCCTGTCCCATATACAGCACTCCAGAGCTTCATATGTCACGCAATTTGCGAATAATGATTACAAATATTTACCCATGAGTTTACCCATGAGGGGCGAAACTGTTATCCTGCTTGCTTTAATTCATTCAACATTAAGAGATGACGATAATGTCTGACGTTAAACTAGATACAGTTGAGACTAAAGCAAGTTATGGTATTGGTCTACAAATGGGCCAACAACTAGCACAAAGCGGTCTTGAAGGCCTAAACGTAGCAGCAATTGCGAAAGGTATCGCAGCTTCTCTTGCTGGCGAAATGCCAGAAATCGAAGTTGATGAAATCAACAATGCACTACGTGAACTTCACACTGCAGCAGACGCTGCACGTCAAGAGCAGGCTAAACTAGCTGCTGCTGAAGGCGAAGCATTCCTAGCTGAAAACGCAAAGCGTGCAGAAGTTACAGTAACTGATTCTGGTCTTCAATACGAAGTACTCGTTGAAGGTAATGGCGAAATCCCAACTTCTGACAAGCAAGTACGTGTTCATTACCACGGTATGCTAACAGACGGCACTGTTTTTGACAGCTCTGTTTCTCGTGGTCAACCAGCAGAATTCCCAGTAACTGGCGTTATCGCTGGTTGGGTTGAAGCACTACAAATGATGCCTGTAGGTTCTAAGTGGAAACTTTCTATTCCACAAAACCTAGCATACGGTGAGCGCGGCGCAGGTGCTGCAATTCCTCCATATGCAGCACTTGTATTTGAAGTTGAGCTACTAGATATCCTATAAGATATTGCTCTCTTCTTAAAAACGGCGCCCCGGCGCCGTTTTTTTATGGTTAAAAAATACGCTCCATTCTCTCAAACTAATAAACCCTACTAGTTAAATCATCAGGTTTCGTGTTTTATCAATAAAATGTATTACAAAAATAAATATCTACACTAGGATAGATAATAGTTAATTAAGGAGAACCCCATGGAAAAGCGTCATATCTTAACTACACTTACCGCCGTTGCTTTATTATCATCAAGTGCAATGAGCCATGCATTCAGCCTATCTGATGTCGCAAGTGCTTTTGGGGGAGAAAAAAGTGAACAAGTTGCTACCCAGATTGCAGAAAACCCATTAACCAAAGCACTCGTGTCTGATCTTGGCGTAAAGCCAGATCAAGCAGCAGGCGGTGCAGGTGCATTACTGGCAATGGCAACCAGTGAGCTAACAGGCCCACAAGGTAAAGAGTTAACTCAATTAATTCCTGGCGCAGAAAAGCTAACTGACTCATTACCACTCGGTTTAGGCCAGCTATTAGGCAGTAAAGAAAATATCGATAAAGTCTTTTCTTTATTAGGCATGAAACCTGAAATGGTTAACCAATTCGTGCCTGTTGTTACGCAATTTTTAGGTGAGCAAGGCGCAAGTAATGAACTCCTTGGCGCACTTTCTAATATTTGGGCACCAGCTGCACCTGCTGCCAAAAAATAACTTGTTATTGCTCAAAGCATCGACAAAATAAAAGGGCGAGATCATCGATCTCGCCCTTTTCTATTACACTAGTTCTGATTTGCTATCGGTTAAATTCCTGAACCATCCGCTTCTGTATCGCTGTCTTCGTGTAAACCACACTCACGTTTTAGACCAAAGAATCGCGTTTCTTCTTCTTTCATCCCCGGTTGCCACTTAACTGTCGTATGGACATCACCGACAGAAAGATAGTCTTGCGCTTTTAATGGGTGATAAGGCAAATCATGCTGTTGTAAATACAGATCGATTTGCTCATTACTCCAATCAATTAATGGCAGGAACTTAAAGCGTCCATTCTGGATCGCTAATACCGGTAATGTTGCACGTGAGCTTGATTGTTCACGACGGAGCCCAGAAAACCATGTTTTCACTTGCAGTTCATCTAATGCTCGACGCATCGGCTCAACTTTGTTCAGCAAATTATATTGCTTAATACCATCAACCCCTTGCAACCACAGTTGACCATAACGTGCTTCTTGCCATGCGGCGCTTTGTTTTGCGCTGTAGACATGAAGATTAAGATCTAATCGTTTGGTTAAGCTATCAATAAACTGATACGTTTCAGGAAATAAATACCCCGTATCGGTTAATACCACAGGAATATCAGGCTTTACTGTTGTGACTAAATGCAACATCACAGCAGATTGAATACCAAAACTTGATGCTAATGCAAACCCACCTTCAAGGTTGTCGATAGCCCAGCTTACTCGCTGCTCTGCCGTCATATCCTCCAGCGCGGCATTGATTTCAGCCAGCTGAATAATTTGACTCACTTTAGGCAGCTCAAGTAACTCAGCCAGTTGAAATTTAGCCATAAAAATCTCTCTTTGATACTTTTACTTCATCAATAATGCCTGCGCGAATAGTGAAATCACCAAAGTCTTCACTTTCTTGACGCTCTGTAGACCAACGGCCCACTAAGCTATCAATTTCATCCATGATCTGCGCAACAGTAATATTTTCACGGTACATCTTAGGTACACGTGTTCCGTTACGGTTACCGCCTAAATGTAAGTTATAACGACCCGGCGCTTTACCTACGAGGCCAATTTCCGCCAACATCGCACGACCACAGCCATTTGGACAACCCGTGACACGAAGAATGATGTTTTCATCATCGTCTAAGCCGTGTTTTTCTAGAATGCCTTCAACATCGGTAACAAATTCAGGTAAGAAACGCTCTGCTTCCGCCATCGCTAATGGACAGGTTGGCAATGAAACACAGGCCATTGAGTTTTTACGCTGCTCGCTAACACCGTCATCAATCAAACCATGATCGCGCGCGATCTTTTCGATCTTGTCTTTGTCTTTTGCTAACACACCCGCAACAATTAAGTTTTGGTTAGCCGTCATACGGAAATCGCCTTGGTGTACTTTGGCAATTTCAGCAACACCGGTTTTTAAAGGCTTGTTTGGGTAATCCAACAAACGTCCATTTTCAATAAACAATGCGAGGTGATGCTTGCCGTCGATACCTTCAACCCAACCAATGCGATCACCACGATCGGTAAACTCATAAGGTCGACTGTCTTCAAACTTCACACCCGCACGTTTTTCAACTTCCGCTTTAAATACATCACTACCTACACGATCTAACGTGTACTTAGTTTTTGCATTCTTACGGTTTGAACGGTTACCCCAATCACGCTGTGTTGTTACCACTGCGGCTGCAACATCTAACGTTTTCTCTAGTGGAATAAAGCCAAAGTCATCAGCACGACGAGGGTAAGTGGAATGATCGCCGTGAGTCATTGCCAAGCCGCCACCCACTAGTACGTTGAAGCCCACTAACTTGCCGTTGTCTGCAATCGCAACAAAGTTAAGATCGTTGGCATGCACGTCCACATCATTTTGAGGTGGGATCACAACCGTGGTTTTAAATTTACGCGGTAGGTAATTGCTACCTAAAATTGGCTCTTCATCTGTCGTTTCTAGCTTTTCACCGTCTAACCAAATTTCCGCATAGGCACGGGTTTTAGGTAGCAAGTGTTCACTGATCTTTTTCGCCCACTCATATGCTTCTTGGTGAAGCTCTGATTCTACTGGGTTAGTCGTACATAGAACGTTTCGGTTAACATCACCCGCTGTCGCAATTGAATCGATACCAATACTGTTTAGCGTTTGGTGCATCAGCTTGATATTAGGTTTTAGTACACCGTGGAACTGGAACGTCTGACGGGTAGTTAAGCGAATACTGCCATAAGAAGTATGCTCATCGGCAAACTTATCAATCGCTAACCACTGCTTAGGGGTAATAATACCGCCAGGCATACGCGCACGTAACATCACGTTATGCAGTGGTTCGAGTTTTTGCTTTGCGCGCTCTGCACGGATATCACGATCATCTTGCTGATACATACCGTGGAAACGGATCAACTGGAAGTTATCTGCAGTAAAACCACCGGTCATACGATCGCCAAGATCCTGCTCAATAGTTCCGCGAAGAAAATTACTCTCGCGCTTTAGACGTTCGTTATCTGATAATTTTTGATCTGTCATTAGTACACATCCCTTTGATAGCGCTTATCCTTACGCAGATCGTTAAGATACTGCTCAGCCTGCTCGCGCGTTTTATTCCCTTGTTGCTCAATCACTGTGATCAGCGCTTGATGAACATCTTTTGCCATTTGATTAGCATCACCACACACATAAACATGCGCGCCGTCTTGCAGCCACTGCCATACTTGCGCAGCTTGTTCTAAGATTCGGTGCTGAACGTAAACTTTCTCAGCTTGGTCGCGGCTAAATGCCACATCAATCTGATTAACAACCCCATCTTTTAAGTATTTTTGCCACTCAACTTGGTATAAGAAATCTTCTGTGAAGGTACGGTCGCCAAAGAATAACCAGTTTTTACCTTGTGCTTCACGGTTATCACGCTCTTGAACAAAGGCGCGGAATGGGGCAATACCAGTACCCGGCCCCACCATGATCACAGGGGTATTATCATCAGCTGGTAACTTAAAGTTATTGTTAGTTTCAACAAAGACTTTAACTTCAGCGCCTTCTTCTAAACGCTGGGCTAAGAAGCTTGATGCGCCACCTTGACGTTGTTCTTCACCTTGCGCGTATTCAACCACCCCAACAGTTAAGTGAACTTCTTCACCCACTTCTTCTTGGCTTGAAGCAATAGAATATAAACGTGGTGTTAAACGACGAAGTAGACCGATTAATTGCTCTGCAGTTAATGCTGTTTTCTTTTCTGCTAATACATCAATAATTTGTGTTTTCGCAGAATACTCACGTAGCTTTTCACGATCTGCCACCAGCTTTTCAAGCTTTTTACTACCTGATAACTCAGCGTATTTGGTCACAAACTGTGGATTTGATGCAGTAATTTCATATTTGCTAATCAACGCATCACGTAGACTTAATGCCGCACCATCAACATCAACAGAGGTATCCGCGTCTAAGCCAAGCTTCGCTAAAATGGCATCCACTAACTGTGGGTCATTTTCAAACCACACACCGAGTGCATCACCCGCTTGATACGTTAAGCCTGAATCTTCTAAATCGATTTCAATATGGCGAACATCTTTACCTGAATCACGGCCTGTGATTTTTTGACTTACCAATAAACTCGCGGTGTAAGGGTTCTGTTTATTGTATGCAGAAACAGCCGCAGGCTTTTGACCAACAGGCAGTTGAACAACTTCAGCTTCACCCGTTGATAAAGTTTCTTTGGTTTTAGCTAATGCTTGCGTACGCCATTCAGCAGCAGGTGCTTCATAGTCAACGTCACAATCTAAACGTTCAAGCATTGGCTGCGCGCCAAGTTTCGCTAAGTAGTTATCAAAGTCTTTCGCTGTTTGACAGAAGAACTCATAACTTGAATCACCTAAACCAATCACGGCATAGTTAAGATCTGCCAGTTTAGGGGCTTTCTTTGATTGTAAAAATTCATGTAATTCAATAGCATCATCAGGTGCTTCACCTTCGCCATGGGTTGATGCCACGATAATCACGTGGGTTTCCTTAGCGAGGTTTTTACCTTTATAGTCGCCGGCAGAAAACACTTGAACAGCAATATCAGCCGCTTGTGCTTCTTCTTTTAACGCTTCAGCAACACCTTTGGCATTACCGGTTTGCGAGGCATAAATGATGGTGAGTTTACCGGCTGGTTTTGCGGCAGCCAGTACATTATTTTGGGCTGCAGGTTCTGCAGCTGATTGAGACTGGGTTTGGCTTAATCCCCAAAAGTAGCCACTGATCCACGCAAGCTGTTGTGGCGATGATTCTGCCGCTGCTTGCTTCAGTTGATCTATTTGCTGATCATTAAGTGGACTGGCTAAAGCCGATAATTCCTTCACTAACATGACACGACGATCCCTATTCATTGCGTACTGTTAGATTAGCCATTTCATGTAATAACAAGAAAGAATAGATAAGAATGTTTTATAACCTTTTTAAAGGTTAAGAAAAAAGTGAATGCGAAATAATCGTTATGTTGCCGTCAAACAATAAGGATTATCTCGCCTTTACTGGCAGGAAATATGATCGGTTTTAATATTCATCAGCAATTCTAACTTGATTAAATCCAACTTCAAAAGCTTGTTGAGTTGCGCTATCAATATCACGATAGCAACGTTCACTGCCAGCCCCGTCAGTTAAAGGAACCAAGCCACCTCGACGGTGACGAAATTCAACGATATAACCATCACCAATTGAAGGCTCAACCACAGCCTCAACCAATTCTTGGCTAACATAAAGGTGTTGTAGCTCAGTCAGTGTCATAACCTTACTCCCTATCCTTTGTCACTTTTATTAACTCAGCATAAAAGATGGAATGTATACACTTAAAAATGGTACAAAAACCTAGAAACAGCCAATAAAAAAACCACGACATTGTCGTGGTTTTTATTAATTCGTTAGCTTAAGAAGACTTAGAAATCGACTTCAACACCTGCGAACCAACCATTTAGATCAACATCGCCAGCATTCTTCGCTTTATCGAAATCGTAATCCATCATGCGGTAACCACCACGGATGTTTAGATCTGCCGCCACTAAACCGATTGTGTATTTCACACCAGCTTGACCGTCAAATAAACGAGTACCATCATATTTACCCGCGTTTGCTTGAGCAAATACTGTTAATGGTGTTGCTGGAATACCGATTTCCGCATTACCGTAAATAGTTGGCTGCCAATCGCTGA
Organism: Photobacterium sp. GB-36; assembly: GCF_003026135.1. NCBI lineage: Bacteria > Pseudomonadati > Pseudomonadota > Gammaproteobacteria > Vibrionales > Vibrionaceae > Photobacterium > Photobacterium sp. GB-36. Next base: position 20,287 of record NZ_PYNY01000033.1, read on the forward strand.
AGCTATCATCGTTTTGAATTTTAACGCCACCGAACTTAGTCATTGTTAAACCAAGATCTAAAGACACTAGATCATTATCTAGAATTTCGTAGTACGCTGTAAAATCACTTTGTTCAAATGCAACATTATCTGCATCGATATTGTTGTAACGAACCATAAAGTTAGGAACTAAAGGAATGAAGTGTTCAAAAGATGCGTAGTAAGATGCTGATGTATCATCGCTTTTATGGCCATCAACTTTCGCATTTGCAAACCATGCATCTGCGCCTACTTTAACACCTAAAAGGGTATCTGCCTGTGCTGGAATAGCAGCAGTCATTGCCATTGCCGCTGCTACTGAAAGCATTACTTTTTTCATGTCGAGTCTCCGCTCTTCATCATTAATAATTTTAAACGGCGAAACTATAACAGAAACCCTAAAAAAACACTGCTCTTATCTATTTTGATGATATTTTTTAACTAAATTCACCCAAAATTACTCACTATTATTTTGTTGATAGTGTTTCATTTGAATATATTTATCAGTGGATTAATAACGACGTGTACGAGATAGACGATCTTTGTATTCTTGTACTTTTTTGTTATCTCTCACCAACCAAATCGCAATAGCAATTAACACGATCCATGGTAATAACTTAATCACTAAACCCAACATGCCAACCACAGCCATGATCGCAAAACCAGCCGCAACGGCTATCATCATGCCAATAATACTCACACCCGTAAAAACTAACACGAATGCAAACGTCAGCAAAAATAGAAACTCAAACATAACCCTCTCCTTAACCCAGTATTACCTTTCAACGATAAGCTTTTCTATCAAGTTCACAATATAAACCGACAGAGCATGTTGAAAGCGATCCTATTCAATATCAATATTAGATGTAATTGCACAAATCACGCCAAATGATATAAAAATTTATCTCTTAATTTTCAATTAGATACAAAAAAGGCCAACCCATACGGATTAGCCTTTTCTCTCTGAATTAGCCAAATTCACTTATTTATCGTGAATCTCGCCAACAACAATTTAGCAATTAAACATCTAAGTGCGCAGGAATTTTATCTAACGCCTGCTGAACAACTTCAATACCAGCACCCGGTTTGTGAGCATTCTCACTGATATGTCGACGCCACTGACGTGCACCCGGCATACTTTGGAATAAACCCAGCATATGGCGTGTAATATGTCCCAAGTAAGAACCGTTAGCGAGTTGCTTTTCAATGTATGGATACATAGCTTCAACCACTTCACGACGCTTCATTACAGGGCGTTCACTACCAAATAAACGTTGATCCACTTCCGCCATTAAGTATGGGCTTTGGTACGCTTCACGACCGACCATCACACCATCCATATGTTTCAGGTGTTCTTCCATTTCTTCAAACGTTTTAATGCCACCATTGATTGCCATGGTTAAATGCGCAAAGTCTTGCTTTAGTTGGTAAACGCGCGGGTAGTCTAGTGGCGGAATTTCACGGTTCTCTTTCGGGCTTAAACCACTTAGCCATGCTTTACGGGCGTGGATAGTGAAATTATCACAACCGCCTTTCTCAGATACCACGTGGATAAAATCTTTTAAAAACTCGTAAGAATCTTGATCATCAATACCAATACGGGTTTTTACCGTCACAGGAATATCAACGACATCGCGCATCGCAGTGACACACTGCGCTACCAACTCGGCTTCACCCATTAGACAAGCACCAAACATCCCGTTTTGTACGCGATCAGATGGGCAGCCCACGTTTAAGTTAATTTCATCGTAGCCACGCTCTTGCGCTAACTTAGCACAACGCGCCAAATCAATTGGATTTGAACCACCCAGTTGAAGCGCCAATGGATGCTCTTCTTCGTTATACGCTAAGAAATCGCCCTTACCGTGAATAATCGCGCCTGTTGTCACCATCTCGGTATACAACAATGCTTCTTTACTCATTAAACGGTGAAAGTAACGACAATGACGATCAGTCCAATCCAGCATCGGTGCGACAGAAAAACGCTGCATTGGAAAATCGCCTGTAACACTTTGAGTTGACAAGTTATTTTTCATTGTCTCGTCTACAACATTTGTCATTTTTATACCCTATTTGGATTTCTTTACGTTTAAATTCAGAATCTTACTCCCCTCATTACGTAGTATCTAAAAGATACGATCGTTAAATGCTTAACTGATGTAGCTTAAGGGATATTCTGAAGAAAGCGGATTCTACATTAAAACGTAGTTAAGCCAAAGCAGAAGCAATAAAGTGAAAGCGAGAACTTACTTACACCATTGTCATATACCTTTACTTCTAATTATGCAAAGAAGAGAAGATCCGTATTTTGTCATAAAGATTATGTAAAAACGCTTCTTTCTCTTATCTATACAGCACTATCAATAATTTATTTCGACTATATCGACAAAAAAGACTGTACAAAAAGTAAACACCTGTTATTATCCATCTCGCTCTGTTGTTTAGAGAGTTATTAAATGCGGCACCAAGTCACAGTTAAACCTTCAGCTACATCAACGTTTTCGTTTTGTACTTCAGTGTTTCCCTTGTTTTGGCAGTATCATTAATAATTTAACCACTTAGCACATCGCATTTTAGCGGTTAATTAATCACATTTATAAGGGGCATCACATGTCTAACAAAACTACTGGTTTAGTAAAATGGTTTAACGAAGAGAAAGGTTTTGGTTTCATTACTCAAGACAACGGCGGTGCTGACGTATTCGTTCACTTCCGTGCTATCGCTTCTGAAGGTTTCAAAACTCTTGCTGAAGGCCAAAAAGTGTCTTTTGAAGTAGAGCAAGGCCAAAAAGGTCTTCAAGCTGCAAACGTTGTAGCTATCTAATTTATCCTTACGGATAAATAAAAAAATGCTGGCTAAGGCCGGCATTTTTTATACCTGTAATTTACCCTCTCTCATTATCGCCCCCCAGCTACACCCTAACTTCTGCTGTATCTCTGAGTAACTCCGCCCAAGGCTCAACTACTCCCTACTATCTTAATGCAGGGATTCATTCACACGGCGCCCACGATACTTACCTTTCGCTTTGCTCTCCCTTCTTCTCTTACCTTTATCTTGCACCTTTTACAATTATTACTATTTGGTAATAATCTTTTGTGTTTTTATCGTATTGTTGTTTTTGGTGTAATTATTAATAATACACCCATCGAAACGCACAAGGCGTTCACAAACATAAAGACACAAGGTTTTATTACTCATGAAAACAGTTATTAAAGCAACTATCGCAGCCGCTATCATCGCTATGTCTTACAACGCTTCAGCTAAAGATGGTGCGTTCACAGGTAATGTTCAATTTCAAAAAGCAGCAGCTAGCACTATGAATGCAGCTCACTACCAAAAACAAGGTACTGCAGAGCGTTCACACTCAGGTGTGGTATTCACACAATCAGCATCACAACTTACTTTTGCTGAAAAGCTACTGTCTGCTGCTGATAAATAAGCCGCTGATATCGGCAAGCAACACCCCATTTTAATTATTACGTTTACATAATAGTGGTTAACTTTTCATTTTATTGTTTATTTCCGGTAAGTGAGCTGTTGTTAGCATCAACACCAACAACAACCATAAAGATTTGGCGCCGATAACACTCACTTTGCTATTCACACTCTGTAAAAAATTCCGGCTTATGGCACATGCGGTAAGCCAACATAAATTACTTAATATTATCGGAGCTTTATTATGAGCAATGTCTTCTACATGCCACCTGTAACACTAATGGGTCCTAATGCTATTCAATCTTTAGGTGCTGAACTTGCGTCAAAAGAGCTGAAAAAAGCCCTTATCGTGACAGACAGTGTATTAGTTGAAGTAGGTTTAGTGAGCAAACTAACTGACGAGCTTACTGCGCACGGCCTTGATTACACTATCTACGATGGTGTGCAACCAAACCCAACTGAGAAAAACATTGAAGATGGCCTAGCGTTACTTGCAAGCAGCCATTCTGATTTTGTGATTTCATTCGGTGGTGGTTCATCACACGATACTGCTAAAGGTATTGCATTAGTGGCAGCAAACGGTGGTCACATTCGTGATTACTCTAAAGGTGTACACCTTTCTAAAAAGCCACAACTTCCATTGGTAACCGTGAACACAACTGCTGGTACCGCTTCAGAAATGACAGTATTTGCGATCATCACTAACCAAGAAGATGAAACCAAATACCCAGTGGTTGATAAGCACTTCACGCCAATTATTGCAGTCAACGATTCAGAGCTAATGGTCGCAATGCCTAAGTTCCTAACTGCTGCAACCGGTATGGATGCATTAACTCACGCCGTTGAAGCCTATGTTTCAACAGCTGCCACACCTATCACTGATGCATCAGCCATTAAAGCGATTGAGCTGATTGTAAACAACCTAGAAACCGCTGTTAACGACGGTCAAAACCGCGAAGCACGTGATGCAATGCAGTACGGCGAGTACCTTGCTGGTATGGCATTTTCAAATGCCTCTTTAGGTTACGTTCACTCAATGGCGCACCAATTAGGTGGTGTTTACGACCTGGCTCACGGCCTATGTAACGCGATTCTATTGGCAGAAGTTTCACGCTTTAACGCCAAACAAGTACCAGAGCGTTTTGTTGATATTGCCAAAGCAATGGGCATCGACACAGCAGCAATGACCCAAGAGCAAGCAGTAAATGCAGCCCTTGAAGCGATTGATGCACTCTCTGAAAAAGTGGGTACTAAGCAACGCCTAGCTGATTTAGGTGTAACTGAAGACAAGCTAGCGTTCATGGCGCAAAACGCCCTAAACGATGCATGTTCTTTAACTAACCCACGCAAAGCGAGCCTAGAAGAAATCGTAGCGATCTTTAAAGCACGCATGTAATTAGCAACAGCTATAAAAAGGCTGGGAGATCCCAGCCTTTTTTATAACGAATAACGAAAAAGCTAACCGCAGAACAACGCTGGCTTTTTGTTAACTCATCTATTTCGAGGGTAAAGAAATGACAGAAAATATTATCGTTGAGATCAGTAATCACAGAAGTTCGCCAAAGAAAGTCTCCGTAAAAGCCTATTGTAATGACAATCAGAAATTACCGAGTGCGGTGATTATTTCATTAGAACAATATGAATCTGCCGGATTAACTCAATCTTTGACTCAGCTTCTTAATAAGAGCAAAAGCCAAAACATTATTGATAAGTGCAAAGCCTTACTTAGCTATATTGCCGATGGTGCAACCATTCGAATGAATTGCTATAGCAGATAAAAAGACCGCCTTGATGAGCGGTCTTTCCGTGTATTCACAAGCAACACACCAACCCTAACTCTCCTTCACCACCCGCGCTATTGTCGCCCTGCTACATCCTAACTTCTCTTTTTCTCTAAGTAACCACCTCAAAATCCAGCGCGAACTCAATTAAATCCAAAGTAACAGATATTTCAGTAGTAATGATTATTGCCTGTATTGGGGTTAGCCACATAACAGGAAGCGGCAGTTTTAGCCCGTTCTTTTTCGATTGGGGTGGCTATTATGATAACGGATTAATAGATGCTTCCGAGTGGAAAGCCAACCGCTTTAAACTAATTTAAGTTACGTAACTTACTTAACTTATGCAATTTACATAACTTACGTAAAATGGACTTAATACAATGAAAATTAAAGGATTTACCTTGCTTGAATCAATCATCACCATTAGCGTGTTAAGCATATTGATCGCCATGGCAGCTACGCAACAATCCGTATTGATAAACAAGACGGCCATCCTGATTTTAACAACAGCTTTGCGACAGTAAATTGAATCACGTTCGAGAAAGAAACCGGCAAAGCCCTAACGATGCAAATGACATGGATGGGACGTTTATATCAATGTGGTGTTGAGGGGGAATGGTATGGGCTGAGGAGTGTTGATAAAAAAGCCGCTATCTAGCGGCTTTTAATGTTCGATTTAACATATTAAATCTAAAGCAATCCGATACTGTAAGCCCAGATGGATATGATACGAGGTAATGGCCAGATACTAAAAGACCGCCTCGATAGGCGGTCTTTTTATAGTCACATTATTCATAAGCACTACAGGTATTTCTCTAAAAAGTCAGCAATATTACCGAACAAAAGTACCACACGTAATAATCTCATAAGAAAAATAATTACCTTTCTAACATTATCTCGACTAATCATTTATAACCTCATATTTCAGATATAAAAAAACCACCTTTCGGTGGTCAGGTTAAGTAAAAAGATATTTCTACCTCCCTACTAAATTAATTTTTCGTTCTCTCATTCTTTATATAACTAATTAGTTGCGAATTGCTTAATCAAATAAATATCACCATATATATTAGTAACTTAAATAAAACTCTTACAGTAAAAGGCATTCACTCACACAGCGACCACAATACTTACCACCTTGCCACCCACCCAAAACCCCTCTAAAATAAACTGTATATATATACAGTATTTTTAACCATGATTACACTTAACACTTACGTACAGGCGGGGATCACCGGCTTTGAAAACCCCACTATTCGCTTTCGCAAAAAATCGCTAAACCTACAAACCATGTTTGTTCACAGCCATTCATCTATGCGGTTAATGGGCGCCGATAACACCTACAAAAAGCTAGGGATCGCCAAAGGGGATTGGCTACTCATAGACAGTGCCTTACAGCCCCTAAACAGCGACCTTGTTGTATTTGAGCAACACGGTGACAACCACATCGCACGTTGGAGCCTGCTATACCAACACATTACCGCATCGGGCAAAGAGTGGGACGACTTACACGTATTAGGCGTGATCACCCTTTCAATCCATCACTTCAGGCAACCGCCGTTATTACCATGGCACCATGACTTAACCGAACTCGACCTACACCAACTGGTGATCACCCAAGAGCATTCCACCATCTTGTGCCGTGCTGCTGGGCTTTCCATGCTGCCGTACATTTGGGACCACGACATACTGGTATTAGAACGCCACCTCAACCCTGAGAACGAAGACGTTATCGTACTTTCATTAAACAACGATCTTGTCGTAAAGCGCGTAAACCTACACAGCAGAACCCTGTATTCAGATAACCCCAGTTTTCAGCCACACCAGATCAACCCAGACGACTACACCCGCTTACATGGCGTGGTGCGTTACAGCTTACGATTACATCGCCCTGTTACCTTATGATTTGCTTACTTGATGGCACCCGTTTTTACGCCGAATCTTGCATTACCTACAAGCCCGCCCTAAGAAACACCCCGCTACTGGTAACAGCAGGCCAAGGGATTTCCATTGCCGCTAACCGTGCTTGCACAAACATCGGCATTTCAAAATTCACCCCAATATGGGAAGAAATAGACCGCCTACGGGTACACAAAGGCATTGTATATAAAGCCAACTTCAACACCTTTTCTCACCACTCAGATCGCTTTATGACAGCCCTTGAAAAGCACATACAAGGTGCCCGTTCGATGCGCTACAGCGTAGATGAAGTGTTTTACGATGTTAGCCACCTGTACCGCATTAACGTCGATCTGAATGAACACGTACAAGCCCTACGCAAAGCCATTTACAAAGAAACCGGTGTACCGACAGGCGCTGGTGTAGGCAAAACCCTGACCTTGGCCAAAGTCGCCTCGTGGGCAGCGAAGAACTGCCAACCTTACCAGGGACAATGTGTATTAATAAGCGAGAAAGAAACCGATACGGTTTTAAAACAAATGCCCGTAGGTAAGCTTTGGAACATAGGCAGACAACTGAATAAACACCTGACACAAGAAGGCATTTTAACCGCCTACCAACTAAAACAGTGCGACACTAAAACCTATCACAAACGTTATTCCATTAACGTGGCTAACGTGATTTCAGAGCTTAATGGCATCGCCTGTTTAGACATTTCCGTTGAGCGAGAAAAGAAAAAACAGATATGGTCTACCGCTTCTTACCGTGATCGCCTACACCACCGAGACGACCTTTTTGCCGAATTGGCTCACCACTGCGCCGAAGTGATGCGCAAAATACGCGACCAAAAAAGCGAGATGAAAACCCTTTCCGTATTTGTCAGCACCTCAAAATACGACCGTTGCCCACCATTTTATCGCCGTGGTGAACTGACACTCGAAAACGGCCTAACTGATACCAGTTTTGCCCTGCAACAATTGCGCGCCTTATTCGATGACTTGATCCCCGACAACCTTGCCAAGCAACCCATATACAAAGTGGGCGTAGGCGCTCCAAGCCTGATTGATGCCGAAGTAAAACAGTTCGAATTATTTAACCGCTTTGACAACAAAGACACCTTAAACAACACCCTCGACCAATTAAGCGATCGCTTTGGTAAAGGCGTGATAGGTTTTGCATGCCAGCAACGCAGCTACCACGAACGACAGGGAGAAATAGAAATGTTAGAGCTAGAGAACTACTACACCGACATTAAAGACATTGTGGTGGTGAAGTGTGTTTAGTCGGAAAAATGAATTAGCCTGAGAATTGAAGATAGACCTTCTATAAGCCATATCAGATACCTGTCCGATTTGAATATCTTTCTCTGAGATGGTGACATCTAGGGTATTAAGTCATCTGACATGGTTATACGGGAACATTTCGGCCATACAACAGAGCCAAGGCACCAAGGCTTTATTAACCCATTATACCAAATACAAAAAAACGCCATGATGAATGATGAGGCGGTCTTTTAACGTAATCAGAATTTATGCGCACAAAATCGACAGGCTCTATAACTTCTCGCACAAGGAAAGGTCAGAAACATACTCACGCATTAAGTTTTTCTTGTAACCGATTTTCTTAGGGCATTCGAACATGTCATTAGGCTCTATAACTAAAAAATAATTCGCATAATTAACACCTATACCAACAATAGCCCCCAGACATAAAGAGCAATAAAATAACTTCATTCCACCTCGATATTTGTCTTTCGTTACCAAGCTCTTTACAGATAAAGAAAATGACATGATGCTAAAGAATGCAATTCCCCATGTGGCAATAAATGGTAATGCTAAGTTACTAAACAAAACCTTATCAATCTGCTCAATTGGTAATAATAACGGCTTAATTGTGGCGTATGATGTATAACTAGATACTAAAATTAATAGTAGCGACAATAAAGTCCTAATCATCAAAATTCTCTAAAACTAAATCCACTAACTTCTTTTCAAAATCAGTAGTTTGATCAACAGTCCAAATAAATAAACTAGCTGAAACCAAGATTATTGCAGTTCCTAAAACTGTTGTAGGAACTGCAAGAGTACCTATAGCCAAAGCTGTTCCAGCGACAACCAGAACATTCACAAGTAACTTAGCCTCATCGACGCCTAGGTCTTTTAAAGTGTATTCATCATTGAGAACATACTTTAAAACGTTAATGGCTGAACCGACCAATATTTCCATAGGAGCGGTGACCTTAACATAACGAGCCATACCTTTGGGTGAATCCAAAGCACCTAAAGCAAGTTTTACCACTTGAGGATTTGATGCTCTAAAACGATTACCCGCGAGCAACGTTTTCATGTGCTGTTTGTAACCTTTCAAGATCAAATAATCGACACCATTATGTGTTTTCACATAAGCAGTAACACCCAAACCACCTAATTTTTTAGCGGTATCGAATGCATCGTAAGTGCCTTTCATTGCACCACCGATATTTTGAGTTTTATCGAGCGCATCAAAAAACTCTTTCCATTCTTCTGGGGCTAGAACCGTAGTTTCTACGACATCTTGCATATATCGAATATGGGTCTCTTTATCTCCCTCTTTAGCGAGAAAGTTGTAAGGAGGCCAGTACATATTATTAGGGTTGATTTCTGGTGTATTTAGTTGAGATGTCATTCGTGAGGATGATTGAACAGACGCAACAGAACTGTCAGTTCCTGCTGTTATGCTTGACTGAGAGCCAAATGTTACACTACTACCAATATTGACATTGCCGCCATTGATATTAACGGCATTACCTATATTAACGCCGCTGCCCATATTCAAATTAGTCGCTGTTGATGTATTTAAACTTACCTGATGAGAACTGGCGTCAAGAAAGCAACTACCACACCCAGTATCAACAAGATCACCGACACGAGCTAGATTGGTACCAAACACATTAGCAGCCCTTGGGGATTGGGCGACAATCGGACCTTGACCTCTGCAAATTTTACTGCCGCATGGACAAGTCGCAATATCACCAACAAGGGCAACCTTTTGTCCGTTTATAATGACACCACCGTGACCTGATATAACAGAACCGCCCGTTGTGGTTTTACTACCAACAGTTATTACGTCATTACTCATCAGATAATCCTTTATTTTATAAAGACGCAATAATACTAAAAAATGCGCATAGGCAATAACTTGCCCGAAATAGGCTCTATTTAACAGTATGTATCTAAAGCGATCCGATACAGATACGCGGTAGCGATTGTTGTGACGAAGAAGAAACAGACGGTTATCATTGCTTATTTTAATTCTTTATATAGGTCTTATATATGCCCATATTGGTGTACTTCGTTTTGACTGAGTACCCTTCAGATAAAAGTCGATCATTGATAATAAAATAAGTGAGGGCTGTAACAATAAAACTGGCGATAAAGAAAAATAACATTATTCTATTTTGTACTTTTATTTTTCTTTTTGACCATGAGTATTTCACTTGCACACCTGTTTTGATGACTGTAATAAGGCCAGACCATAAATAAATGATCAAACCTATACTCATAAAGCCACCTAACGCATCTCCAAATGATAATTTTACAACATGGGATAAGCTATAAGTTGATTTTACTGTTTGAATCCAAGAGGATAGAAACCACAAAGATAAAGCAGTAAAAAGAATACAGATAATAAAGTTTTGTATTTTTAATTTTTTAGATACATATTTGCCGTTATGATTGCAATTTTCTGAGTGCATTTGTAAGTTCTCTTGAGACGTTATTAACTTCGAATAATTTATCAATAGCAAAACTTAAGGTCACAGATACAGCAGCTATTACGAGAATTGCTATCGTTCCCCAAGCTCCAATAATTGCACCTATCACAATCTCTGTGCCATATAATGCTATAGCTGTCTTAATAAAATCCGTTCCTATATTTCCAAACCAATCATAAAAATCATAATCATCGTTAAAGATCAGATCATTAGTATTTATGGCGGCTGAAATAATCATGGTCATAGCACCAGCTTTTATGCCAGCACTAATACGCTGCGTTGGCGCTAATCCTAATTGAACAACTTTCGGATTATCTATCGCATAGGTCTTTTTTCCATTCACCTTAAGACGCATTCCATTAACAAGCACATGCCGTAACATCTGCTGTCCATTATTTCGAGTGGCAATTGATACACGAGTTTTCCCTTTAATCACGGAATATCGCGCTGTCACACCAAAATCGTCAAAGGCTTGGGCTAACTTAATAGCCCCCAGACCAGTTGCTAAGTATTCGGCCCATGTCTTCGATTTATCAATGTCTTTCAAAATCAATGTTGATGGTATTTGACCTTTTTGATGATATCGTTCATCAATCAAATTTTTAATGGTATAGAATGAATCTTCTTCGGTGAGAAGCAACACAGCTTGATGATTCTTTTCTAATTCTTCTTGGAGTGTACATTGCCCAGTAAACACTCCATTCCCAGAGATATCATTCATTAGTTGTTCATGCTTGAGTGAACTTTTGGCATTGATGCGCTCAATTTGCTCAAGTGTTTTTTTGCGCCCTAGCTTCTTTCGCCAATTCGGATTTATTAGCACGTTCAGTCTGTTTGACTAAGCTGTCATGACGATTAAATTCAGTTGGCGGCGATAGCCATGTTAGAGATTTAGGCATTTAAATATAAAAAGTTTATTGAGTTTGAATCATTGTAAATAAAAAAGGTACTAGGCAATAATTTGCCCAAAATGGGCTCTATTTAACAATAAACATCTAAAACGATCCGATACGCGGTAATGTCCAGATACAAAAAGACCGCCTTGATGGGCGGTCTTTTAACGGTAATTCTATTTATTCTTATTTTTAGACAGAACTAGTTTTTTTAAAAATTACTTTACTCTTTAAATAAGTCGAGCCCATTGTCTGCGTACCATTGCTTTAATGAAGCAATAACTCCAGCAGGGGAGTCCTCTTGATTTGAAGAAGGATGAAAGATTAGATCTTTACCTTTTGGGTGTGCAACTAACTTTGAGAAGTGCATTGCTAGTTTAGATATGTGCTTATCATAAGCACTATCAGATAAATTGTTTGTATCAGTATCTTCAAAAAAGTCTTCTAAGAAACGATAGAACTCAGCTTCTGTATAGTTGGTAATCTTGTCATCTAATTTCAGATTCATTTTACAACCCTTTATGAATATCAATATGTCGTTTTGGAGTGACAACACTTAAATTATCTACATCATATACCTTGCCACCATATTGGATTTCTTTAATATGATGAATCTCAAATCGTTCTCTTCCACCTGCGGTATCGTCTTCAACACAAAATGGAGCATTCCCTCGCTTAATTAAGCGCTGATTAGAACGACTAAAACCTTTTAGAAGCTCCATATCTTCTGATACGGCAAGCCAAAATGCTTTTCTAAACGTATCAAAACTTGAAAACTCTCTGTCTCTTAATTTATCGGCTATCTGGGATGGTATTGGTGCTCCTAATCCTTGTCCTGCTTTTTTCTAACCAGATCCCTGTTATATCTTCACCTTTCCCAGTAACCACCCCAGATTCATTACGAGCGGTTGTCTTAAAGACCAGATACAGAGGCTCAATCCCTGAACCTTCAGGGAACACAAGAATTCTATCTTGCCAATCACTCTCAGCAGGCATCGGTAATACAGTCGATGAGTCATTAACCGCATCACTGAGTGGATTTACCCAAATATCATCGAATGACACACCATCATCTTGAG
>NZ_PYNY01000034.1:0-32210 GCF_003026135.1 Photobacterium sp. GB-36
TCAATCTGAGCCATGATCAAACTCTTCAATTAAAGTTTTTGTGGTCTTTCGACCGGCTCAATGAATACTGTTAAAATACCGCTAACTAGAAGCTAGTTAGGATATTTGAATTGACTGTGCCAAATAATCCGTCTCTATAAGAGATGGTTATTTGTATTGGTCACTAGTATCATTGATAAATCTTTCGACTTAACTTTTCAACGAGTGCCCACACAGATTGCATGGTCAAATTGTTAAAGAACAATACTAAACTCGGCAACCGCTTACGCCGTTGTCCGTGTCAGTGGGGTCGCATTATAAGAGCAAATATAAAGATGGCAAGAATAAATTAAACAAAAAAAACCAAGTGTTCATAATTCAAACAATACCTCCATTGGTGATTATTTTCACCTCTATTTGTGCATCTTCTCTTACTAAATAACCCTATCTAACCTTAATGATGAATTGCAAAACACAAGACGTTTAATCACGATGCGATGCAATCTGTCTCAATAGCTGATGATCTTCTTACTTAAGTGCCACTGAAACATGGCACTAAGTTTGAATTCTTTATTAAAAGTCATTCGCGGAGCACTGTGATGAAGACAATAGGTTATGTGATCCCTTGTTTCCCTACTTTATCTGAAACATTCACGGGTGTTGAAATGAGAGCAATGATTGCACTTGGACATCATGTTGTTCCGTTTTCATTTATGAAAGGTCAACACTTTCAACGTGCTGATATTCCATTAATGAAGCAGTGTTGCTACCCCTCAAACCTTCCCTACTATAGTTTTCGCCACATCACCCGTTCCGTAAGAAGCTTACCTTTTATTTACCAACAACATGAGTTCGGAAAACTCGCTCTTATTCGGCAAGGCCTACAATTAGCGCTATGGGCACATAGTTACCAATGCCAGCATCTTCATGCGCATTTTGCTTGGCATAGCTCAGCGATTGCAATCGTTGCAGCAAAAATATTGAATATTCCAGTGTCATTTGTTGGACATGGCGCTGATATCTACGCTGGGCCTCAAGATTTACAAGCCAAGCTTTCTCATTGTCAGTTTTGCTGCGCTGTGACAAAGGCAATGCATGATCATTTGCAATCACTAACAAAGACACCTGTTCACTATCTACCTTGTGGGATTGAAGAGCAAAACTATCCCACTTTAAATAATGAATGGTCTCCATCTAAGCGCTTTTTATTTATTGGTCGATTGGTTGAAAAAAAAGGGCTTATAACGTTATTGAAAGCCATACAACGACTCAAACACCCGATTGAAATCGATATTGTTGGTGATGGGCCATTAAAATCGGAACTAATATCTTTTTGTAAACGGCATGGACTCATAAACGCTGTTTCTTTTTTAGGCAGTCAAAATGCAGATTGGCTACGATCTCATGCTCAACGTTACCAAGGACTAATCGCTCCTTTTACCATCGCTAATAATGGTGATACTGATACAGGCCCACTAGTTTTAAAAGAAGCCCTTGCATTAGGGATCCCTATTATTACTACTAACCTTGTTGGTTGTACTGAGATCCTTTGCTCTGATATAGGAGTGATGATACAGAAAGATTCACCTACAGAATTAGCAACGGCAATTACAAACCACCAGCTAAAAAGCTATCAGGAATTAAAAACTCAAAGAGAGCTCGGTTATAGGCATGTCATGAAAGCCTTTACTGCAAAAGCTCAAGCGCAACGGCTATCACAGTGGATTGAAGCACTATGAGCACATTAAAGGTTGTTGCGATTTATGGGATTGGAGTCGTCTTTTGTAAACTAATTGGATTGCTAATTCAACCTTATGTTACAGATCAATTAGGTTTGGAAGAATACGGTAAGCTTGATGTATTATTAGTTTTAACTACATTCTTATCACTGCTCATTAGTTTAGGCATCATTGATGGTCTCTATCGTTTTTATCATGATGCATCAAACCCAACAAGGTTATTAGGCCAAGCCTTATGGCAAGTCATGTTATGTGGTGCAATAATTACAAGCCTGCTTGTTTTTTTTAATCACGATATTCAAGCGCTTTTACCTGGGCCGCCGCCACTTTTTGCCTTTAATTGTTTTATTTTTACTATTTACTTTAACTCTCTGAACGCGATCCCTTTAGCAAAGCTGCGAATTGAGAATAATGCTAAACACTTTGTAAGTATTTTACTTATCACGGCATTATTGCAAGCGGCCTTAGCGCTCTTGTTGGTCACTACATGGAAAGTTGATGGTATGGCTTTAGCTGGATTGATCGCACAAGTCGTGTGTAGTGTTTTACTCTATAAACAATGGCCAATACCACGCTTCTCAATGAACCCCGCATTATTAAAATATGGTGCAATTCTAACTATCTCTGGATTATTGGGTTTTATTTCATTAGGTGCTGAGCGTTGGGCTATCGCGCATTATTTAGGAGTGGAAGCGGTATCTCCTTATGCAATTGCAATGCAGTGGGGGGTTGCCGCTAGTTTATTAATAGAACCTTTTGCGTTGTGGTGGTTTCCAAAACGATTTAGCTTTATCAATACAGAGCAACGTAAACAATACTTAGCCAATATTACTATTTTAGCTTGCCAGCTTTGCATACTTATTTCTGCTCTTGTGCTTTTGTTTGGCCCTGTTTTTTTAAGGTTTTGGCTTAATACTGAGTTTTATTACAGTAGTGTTCTTATCCCATTCATCGCATTGTGGTTAATGCTAAAAGGCTGTTGTACTTTTCTTAATGTCGGCTGCTATTACCACGAACATGGACAAGGAATATTATTGATTAATAGCCTGTCAACGCTATTATCATTACTCGTTTTTATTTATATATTACCCTTATTTGATATTCTCGCATTGATCTATTGTGGAATTGCGATTCAAGCATTGCGCCTTTTTATTTTTTACTTTTATAGTCAATACCATCTCCCTCTGCGATATCCTCTCTCTGATTTGTTTGTCAGTTTTTCACTTATTATACTGATCTGTTTTTGTCAGCAATATCAACTCACTTATTGTCTCATTCTGTTAACTCCTCTTCTTTGCCTTCAAATCTATTGGCCTTGGCGTCACCTTTGTAACTATCGCCATGTATTACAGGTGATCTATGACAAGGGGTAAACAAATTATCATCGCTTTGTTTAGTACGATAAGTTGCTTTATTGTAAGCAATTACACGTTTAAACATTACTTTGCATTTCTTGGAATACTGTCCCTGCCCTTTGTTGTTAAGCGTGCTTTTTTACTCTGTATTTGGTTTATTCTTTTTTCATATTTTCGCTTACATGAAGCAATGCCATTCCTTGAACCCTTTAAAATACCCAAGTTATTAGCACTTGCTTGTTTGGTCGGATTAAGTTGGCAGTTATGGATGAACTATCGCAACTTCAAGTGGCACCCAT
This sequence comes from Photobacterium sp. GB-36, assembly GCF_003026135.1. Lineage (NCBI taxonomy): Bacteria > Pseudomonadati > Pseudomonadota > Gammaproteobacteria > Vibrionales > Vibrionaceae > Photobacterium > Photobacterium sp. GB-36. The sequence continues at coordinate 3,373 of NZ_PYNY01000034.1, forward strand.
TGCATACATGGCTACTTTGCTTTGCATTTTGGGTCAGTATTAGCTGTGCTTTTGCTTCTAATAGAGAAGAATCATTTGAAATGTTGTCAGGTAACTTTCTAAAAATCGTTTTAATGGTTTTTGCTATTAGCTTATTACCCACCCATATTTCTCAACTAAAAAGAATTCCTTATTTACTCTTTCTTTGTGGTTTATTGATTGCCTCTATTACGTTGTATAACAAATATTATGAGATTGGATTAGTCGAAGAAACACGTGTCACGATCGGGCGAGCATTTGGATCAATGCTCGGTGATCCTAATGATCTCTCTTTAGTTCTGTTATTTCCGCTATCATTTACTGCTGTCTATATTTTCCATGGTCACATTATTGCTCGTCTTATTGCGATGCTTATTAGCATAACTCTCCTAGCAGGTATTGCAGCAACGGAAAGTCGAGGTGGACAATTGGGAATAATTAGCGTGGTATTTATGTCACTGCTTCTTCGCAGTAAAAATATCGTCACACCACTTATCATTACCGCTCTTGGGATCATGGCTTTATTTGTCGCCGCAGGTATTGAAAACAGATTTGTTTCATCGGCTAGTTCAGGCGCCATTGATGAGTCTGCAATGGGGCGTCTTTATGCTTGGGGCGCTGCAATAATGATGGCAGTTGATCATCCATTTACTGGTGTTGGATTAAGTAATTTTTATAATAATTACTATTTTTACTCAGTACATTGGGATGGTAAGAACCATGCTGTTCATAGCTCTTGGTTTGAAATATTAGCTGAGAACGGATTTGTCGGGTTATTCTTATTTGTTACTTTGTTAATAAAAACTTTCCAACTTAGTTACCGCTTACTTAAACGATTAAAAAAAACAACATATCAACCACTTGCTGAAGGGCTATGGCTTGGCATGGTTTCATTTTCTGTCAGTGGTACTTTTCTCACACAAGGAACAACGTGGCCTTTTTATATTTTATTAAGCTTATTAATTGCAACCGATCGATTAACTTGTAATACAAATCAACTCCATAAAAAGGATTTGAGTCATGGATCGTGATATAGAGTTTATTATTTTTGGTGAAGATTGGGGACGACATCCATCTAGCACTCAGCACTTAATATCAATCATTGCTCAGCAATATCCTGTCTATTGGATCAATTCTATTGGTTTAAGGCAACCCCAACTACAAGCAAAAGATGTCAGGCGTATTATCGAAAAGCTCATGGCTTTTATGCGTCGTACTGCAATAGCTGATACTGAAATCTCCGCCACAAATTTAAAAAAGATCATCAAACCTCTTGTTTGGCCATTAGCTCGAAACAAGACGATGAAATACATCAATAAAAAGCTATTATCAACACAACTTCCCCAAAAAAAACACTATCGCGTTTTATGGATAGCTCTACCGAGTGCGATTGAATATATAGAACTCTGCCAAGCCGATTTAATCATTTATTACTGCGGAGATGATTTTTCAGCGCTAACAGGGGTCGATCACGATAAAGCAATGCAAGCAGAACAAACATTAAGTATGCAGGCCGACCTTATTTATGTGGCAAACAGACAATTAATGGCGCGCTTCCCGAAACACAAGACACATTATTTGCCCCATGGTGTTGATCTTCATTTATTTCAATCAAAACATGAATGCCCACCAGCCATTGATAAAGATAAAAAAAATATTGGCTTTTATGGCAGTTTAAATAATTGGCTTGATTACGATTTATTACAACAACTCGCATTAGCACGCCCACAGCTTCAATTTTATTTGCTTGGGAATAAGGAGTGTCATCAAGTTCAGCAATTGCAAAATGAGAATATCCATCTATTACCTGCGATACCTCATCACCAACTCGCTAGTTATTTACAACATTGGCATATCGCTATTTTACCTTTCATCAACAATCAACAAATTAAAATGTGTAACCCCTTAAAATTAAGAGAATATTTAGCAGCCGGATGTCCTGTCATTAGCAGTAAATATAAAGCCGCAACAGAGTACTCACCTTTAGTGTCAATTGCGACAACTCAGAAAGAATGGCTCTCAGAAATTGATCGCATTACACAATTAAGCCCACAGCAAGTCGATGAATATAAACAAAAAGCATACCAAAGCGTCCAGCATGATAGTTGGCAACGTCGTATAGAAAAGATAATTAGTACTATACAAAAAATACGATGTTCAACGACTGAATAACAAACCCTTACATCAGGCACTCTTTTTGCAGTCTTTCTTATACACACAAGAAAAAGGAATGCGTGATGATAAGAACAATCTATCTAATCATCTTACTAGGGCTGGTTGGGTGTGCCAGTTCCTCACAATCCAATAAGAAATTAGAGCTTTTTTTTAGTTCAGAGCAAGTGACGTTAACCGCAGAGCAACACCGTAAAATCATCCAATTTTTTTCAACCTTCTCATATAACCAAATAACAGCAACAGTAGGCCCTGCTAAGCTCAATAATAAATTTGACGCTTTATTACACAGTCAAAAACGAATGCAAAACATAGAGACGATCGCACAAGAGCATCAAATCCCTTTAACGTTGGAGTATTCTCCTCAAATAACAATCGATACGTTGCTCCTTCGGAGTAACTAAGGTATGCGCCACCTCTTTATAACGCGCTTATATCCATTACTTTATGGATTATGGCTTCATCGTTATTTATTAGTTTTACCCATCATCATTATGCCTTTTCTAATGACAATAGGCGGCTTTCTTAAAACTAAGTATTACTACTCTGAAACCACTATTTTGGTTCAGGAGGCCGCATTGCTTAATCCTTTTTTAGAAGATTTATCTATTTCAATGAATCTAGAGCAGCGAATTAAAGCACTCCAAGTCGTGATCCAAAGCCAATCAACTTTGGCGATCGTAATTGATGAACTCGATCTAGTGCCTGATAAAAACCCGCAAAAAATTAAACACGTCACCGCTCAACTCGAAAAAGGGATCACCCTTGATTTGACAGGTAACGATCTCGTTCAAATGAGTCTTGTATGGCAACAACCCGAACAAATTCCAGAAATATTAAATATTCTTTCTCGCATTTTCTTAGAAAAGCTACGAGCCCCTGGACGAGCATCGATTGATAATTCAGAAGTGTTTTTACAAAAACAATTAACAACAACCCAAAAAGATTTAGAGCTTGCAGAAAGTGAGCTTGCCACCTTTAAAGCAGAAAATGCGGATAACTTACCGCTCCTACAAGGCGTCAATGTTGATACTAGTATTAAATTGTTAAGGAAAATAAACGAATCAGAATTGGCTTTACTCCACGCAACAAGTAAACGTGATAGCATGTATAAAACACTGATAAATACCAACCCTGTTATCGGCAAACTAGAGCAAGAAATTGTAATGGCCGAAGCCGAGCTTGCTATATTACGTGCCAGTTATACCGATCAACATTCATTAATTAAAAATGTACTCCGCCGTTTAGAGCGTTTAAAACAAGAGCGGACTCGGCAAGTTGAGTTACAGCAATCACTTTCCCCAGATCAAATCAACAGTTTATGGCAACGGCTAGTTAATAGCACTCAAGATCCTGAAAACCAAACCCAACCTATATTGCTCAGCCAATTTGAAACCTTACAGCAAGCAGAGTCTGAAATCGATGCCATTAATCAAGAGCTCGTATTACTCAAAAAACAAGCTGCAAATATCATAGGAAAACGGGTGGAGTTTGCAGAATTAGAAAAAAAACTCACCAGTTTAGAGCGAAACTATAAGGTCAAATCGAACATTTATAACCAACTACTAGAGCGCTATGAAATGGCCAGAGTCACTGGCCACCTTGGGCGTTTTGAAGAACCAGACAAGCTCAAAATAATAGACAAACCCTCAGTACCGAATGCTCCTCAAAATTGGCCATGGTGGATGAACTTTTTGTCCGGCATTCTTTTTGGCGCAGTCATTGCTTTATTTCTTGTAGGCATCTCGATTATTTTTGATACGCGATTATATCAATCCAGCCATATCCGACAGTTAGTATCTTACCCAATCTTGGTGCGCATTCCTTACTTCTCAAAGGAACATGAACATGGTTAGAACACTACAAGTCGTCCAACATTTACGCCCTGGCGGGTTAGAAAAGCTCGTTCTGAATTTGGTGCGTTTTGCCTCATCAAAGCATCGTGTTTATGTTGCTTCATTAGAAGAAACAGCCACATCTGCTATTTCAGCATGGCCTGAGTTAGCAGCATTTAAAAACCAATTAATATTTTTAAATAAACCCTCAGGTATACATCTTCAAACCGCTTATCAATTAAGAAAAATCATTAATAAGCTAAAGATCACCACGGTTCACAGCCACCATTTAGGTCCTTTACTCTATAGTCGACTCGCACTATTAGGGCTAAGCACAACCCATATACATACTGAGCACGACAGTTGGCATCTAGAAGAGCCAAAACAACAAACCCTCACTCGTTGGCTATTAAAAAATAAACATGTTGAACTCGTCGCCGATGCCCCAACAATAGCCAAAGATCTTCATCAACGATTAGGTCGTCCAGCCGATCATATTATTAATAACGGTATCGACTGTCACTTTTACTGTATTGGTGATCAAGCCGACGCTCGTCATGACTTAGCGTTGCCTCAAAAACAAATACTCATTGGTTGTGCTGGGCGACTGGTTTCAGAAAAAGGGATTGATACCATGCTTCTCGCCCTATCATCACTTCCAGAGCATTATCATCTTGTTATTGCAGGTGATGGCGAGCAGTTCTCAAACCTCAAACAGCTCGCCTGTCGTTTACAGCTTGAGCATCGTATTCACTGGTTGGGTTATTGTAAAAACATGCGTTCTTTTTATCGCGCTATTGATGTGTTCTGCATGCCGTCACGTCATGAAGGACTCCCCTTAGCTTTGCTTGAAGCACAAGCGTGCGGTAAACCGATTGTGGCATCAAATATTGGTGCGATCCCCGATGTCGCCCATCCAGAAAACAGTGTATTAATATCGCCTAATGATCCTGTCCAATTAGCTCACGCTCTAGATCATGTACTGACACATAAGACTAATGAAACAAAAACAGCGCATTTCATCCAACACGTTGCTGATGTAAGAACGATGACAGCAGCGTATGAAGCCCTCGCGAAGTAAGGAGCTAACCATGATGGTAAGTTGGTTTATTCTTTTAATTCTAACGCTAATTATTATTTATCATCATGTTATCTATAGTGCTGTTATGGTGTGGTATGGACAACATCTAAAACGAAAAACCATTACAGTAGAACCAGATAGTTTTCCAGCCATTGCGATCCTTATTCCGGCTTATAATGAGGAAGCACATATTAACGATAAACTGGCTAATTTATTGATGCTTGATTATCCCGCAGAAAAACTGTTTATCTTCATTTGTTGCGATGGTTGCAATGATGCAACCGCAAAACTTTGTCGCCAATGGGAGAGCCAATTTCAACGGGCTAATATTCATTTTCAGTTGCAAATAAGCACCAGCAATAAAGGAAAGTTAGCGCGCCTAAATCAACTTATCACGATGGCACAACCTTATGCAGAACTGGTTGCATTAAGTGATGTATCAGCGCTTATCTCGATCGATGCCCTTAAACAAGCAACCCATAGTTTTAACGATCCTAAAGTTGGTGCAATCACAGGTAATTACCTTATTTATGATGGTAATACAGGTGAGAAACAATACTGGTCTTGGCAAAATAATATGCGCTTTGCGGAATCACATTTAGGTAGTGTTATTGGTGGCAATGGCGCTTTTTATATTATGCGATCACGCTTATTTCAGCCATTGCCTTACGACACCATCAACGACGATTTCATGTTGCCGATGCAAGTGCTTAAGCAAGGTTATAATGTGATTTATAATGAATGCATAAATAGTATTGAGCTCGATATTAGTAGTAATGAACAAACCCATCAACGAAGACAGCGTATTGGCGCCGGTAACTTACAGCAACTGATCCGCTGTCGTTTTGTATTTAATCTCCACCAGCCAGGGGTAAAATGGTTATTCGCATCTGGTAAAGGTTTAAGAACCTTAATGCCTTTTCTTTTCATCATGTACCTAAGCATAACCTGTTACCTTGCCGTCCATGGCTCACTTCTCGCCATATGGTTAACGGGATTGCAAGTCGTTGGATATGGTCTTGCGGCACTACCTCTATTAGGTGTAAAAAATAAACTGTTAGATAAATTACATTATTTAATAGGTGGTTACCTATCTTCTTTAATTGGAATGCTACGCTATCTCTTTGGGCAATTTAGAGATGGCTGGAAAAAAAAGCCGCCTCTCAATACCTACCAACATTCTTTTACGATTATCCTCAAACGCTTCTTCGATATTCTTCTCAGTTTTATAGGATTATTACTCACACTTCCATTATGGCCCCTGATTGCCTTACTTATACGGTTAGATTCCAAAGGTGATATTTTTTATCGACAAGTGCGTGTAGGACAAATTAATGATGAACATATCATGTTGTTCTCCATGTTGAAATTTCGCACCATGCAATCTAACGCTGAAGCAAAAAGTGGCGCGGTATGGTCTCAAAAAAATGATCCTCGTATCACTCGAATAGGAGGGTTCTTAAGAGATACGCGATTAGATGAACTGCCTCAATTTATTAATGTGATAAAGGGAGACATGTCATTAATTGGCCCTCGCCCTGAACGCCCTGAACTATGTGGAAATTTGCAAAATGCATTGCCTTTCTACTTAGAACGAACTCGAGGCTTACGCCCAGGTATAACAGGCTTAGCACAAGTAAATCAAGGCTACGACAGCTGTATAGAAGACGTTAAAGCGAAGATCGCATGGGATCATGCTTACGCTATCGCATTAGCATCACCATTACAATGGCTTAGAATGGACTGCTGGATATTGCTCAAAACAGCATACATTATGGTAACGAGACGTGGACAATAGTTGGCACAACCTTTGAATCATATTAGTTAAAATAGAGAATAAGGAATACCTATGTTCGCATCGTCCAGCTCAGTTATCGCACTTGCTCTACAAGATGAATTTGATGCGCAAAGAGCAAGGGAGCTTGAAAGTGAATTTGATGTTCTCAGTCAAACCGAGCGAATGGAACTCGTCATTGATATGACGCAAGTCCAATTTATCGACTCATGTGGTATTGGTGCCATTGTTTTTCTTTATAAACGCTTAAAAAGCCGAGGACGTCGTTTACGTCTACTTAATGTTAACGGTCAACCTAGAGAGTTAATGCAAATGCTCAGGATTGATAAAGTGATCCCACTCATCACATCAGCAGAGTTAACTTAATGAAATCGCCTCTATTGCTGCTTATAGCCTTATTATTACTACTGACAGGTTGTAGTACTTTTTGGCCTGCGCAAGGAGAAATTCCACTTTCACCGCCAAAACAAACCCAACTCCATCAACTCGAACACCATCAGTTTGAGCTCCAATTACTCGCAACACGAGGCGCCAAACATTGTCTTCCTGGTCAATATATCCGATTACAAAACCTTTATTTAAAAGCAAGAGAAGAAGCCCTTAACGGTTTTGATCGTGATGCTGAAATTACTCTTTTAAAATACCAAACCCAGAATGCCGTGATCCAAAAGCAAATGGATTGGTTGGAATATCACACCCTATGCCTTGACCCCAATTATTCTGAAGTAGAACTCAAAGAGCGTTTCTTATTATATATGTCCGTCGATAACCAGTTTGCGTTAAATAAAACAACCTTGTTGCCTGATTATCAAGAATCACTCCGCTATGCCGCTGGAATAATTAAACGTCAAGAGCACTGGCACTTACAACTTATTGGCTATACCGATAGCCAAGGTAATGAACTGAATAACTATGCTCTTGGCTTAGAAAGAGCGAATACAGTTAAAGACTTCTTTGTTGAAAATGGCGTTGATCCTAACCAAATAACGGTGCTTAGTGTTGGAGAAACACAGGCCATTGACGATAACACTCTCACAAAGCAGCTCAATAATAGAAAAGTAGAAGCAAGAGTATTGGTTGAACACCACGCTCAGTCTATTCATCGCGTATTTGATATAAAGGACTGGCATACAATTCGAGATGGCTTATGATCCGTATCTTCTGCCTACTCATTCTCTTTATCTGCTTCCCTTTACGGGCAGACAATACAATCACGCTAACGGCAGGCGATCGTATTTTCCTGTTTGTACCAGGCGAAAAAGCATTCAGTGACGATTTCACGATTGATGATAACGGAAAAATTCAACTCCCAGAAGTCGGTACAATATCGATCGCAGAGCTCACCATCAAAGATGCTGAACAAAAAATAAAACAAAAACTATCATCTATCTATCTTAACCTTGATGACTTTAAGCTTACCTTAAAAGAACAACTCATCCGTATTCATGTACTTGGCTATGTTGAAACTCCAGGAACTGTTTCACTCAAACCTAACAGCAATATTCAATTAGCACTTGCTGCTGTTGGCGGTGCAAGATCAGGCGCGCAGTTAAACAAGTTCTCCATCATACGTAATGGCATATCTCAACGTTTTAATTATAAAAAATATTTAGATACGGGTGATACCTCCAATCTACCTACCTTAACCAATGGCGATACCCTCTTCGTCCCTGTATCTCCACTGCTCGGCAACATTGAAGTTGATTTTGATGCTGCAGCTATTCAAAACACAGGTGATTCAAACAAAAAAAATGGCTTAACATTATTTGGTGAAGTCCGAAACCCAGGAACATTTAGTTATAAGCCAGAAATGAATGTGGTTGATGCCATCATGCGTGCAGATGGTGTAACACGCTATGCCGACGTAACTAAAATTCGAGTGGTTACCGATAATAAACCTTATATATTTGATCTAAAAACCTTCTTAGATACAGGTGATACCCAGCATCTTCCTCCTATAAAAGAGGGAACCACAATTTATGCTCCGATTGAAATTGATGACATCAGTACAACGGTAAGAACCGCCTTTGTCATGGGGGAAGTGAAAGCCGCTGGCGCTTACGAAATAGGAAAAAATACAAAATTTATTGATGTGCTAGCCAATGCCGGTGGTCCAACACGTTTCGCAGATACAACTCAGATCAAAATACTCAGTGAAACAGAACCGCCAATAACGATCAATCTCGTTGAGTTTACTAAATCACCACAAGATTATGATATCCCGCTGATGAAAACAGGTGATGTCATTTTTATTCCAGAAAAAACCACCGTAAATGTAAAGTCATGGCTTAAAATTACGGATGATCGCTCTATTAAAATTATAGGGGCAATCAATATTCCAGGGCGCTATGAGTGGAGCCCAGCGATGGATTTCATGGATCTACTCGCTCACGCAGAAGGCCCGACTAAACGTGCAAATTTAACGAATATTCGACTCATCACCGAAGACAAAGATCTTAATAAAGGCCATGAGGTCTCTTTCTTTAATTTCCAAAACTTTATCAAAAAAGGCCATCCTAAAAGATTACTTCCTGAGCTTTCTGCAGGAATGACCATTATTATTGATGAATTACCCGATGACCCCAGTGATAATAAAGCCAGTTGGTTACGCCAAGCACCAAAAGATTCTATTTATATCTTTGGCTCAATTGGCGCGCCTGGTCGCTATGCGTTTAATAATGACCAAGGATTTCTTGATATTCTCTCAGCCGCTGATGGGCCAAGTAATGAAGCTGACTTACAAGAAGTGCTTATTACGCATCGCAATGGTACTCAAAGCCATGTTACTCAGTTAGATCTTTCCGAATACTTTCGAACTGGGGATGAATCAGTCTTACCCAAAGTCGTTCCTGGGGACGTTATTTATATACCAAAAATATCAAAAGCTTCAGATCATCATGCAATTAAGATTATCGGTGCGGTTTATACCCCCGGACGTTTTAATTTCAACGAAAAGCTAACCTTTTTAGATCTACTTTCCATGGCTGGAGGACCAAAAAATAAAGCTAACTTATCCAGTATTCGCATTGTAAGACTTCCGAAAAAAGATCAACCCTCGGCTCAAGGGCATCAAGTACTCTTTTTTGATCTTGAGAATTTTATTAAGCAAGGAAGCCCTGAAAGTAAACTCCCCAAGCTCACATACGGCGATACCATTATCGTTGATGAACTCCCGCACAACCCTAGCGACAGTAAATCCAGCTGGCTCCGTCAAGCAGCAAGCGATTCGATCTATATTTTTGGGGCCGTAGGATCTCCTGGTCGGTATGGTTTTAATAAAGAACAAGGGTTTCTCGACATTCTCTCTGCCGCAGACGGACCAATTGGTGATGCAGATATTCAAGAGTTACTCATCACACATCGCAATGGTAAAAAAACAACCGTTTCTCGTCTCGATCTTGCGAGGTACTTTGAGACTGGTAATGAAAAACTTCTTCCTACCGTACTCCCCGGCGATGTCATTTATGTACCACAAACAACTCAAGCGAAAGATGATAAAACTGTCATGGTTATTGGTTCAGTAAAAGGTCCGGGGCGATTTAAATGGAATAGAAAACTGACTTTTTTAGAGATTTTTGCTCTTGCTGGCGGCCCATTAGAAAGCGCGAACTTAAGCAGTATTCGCATTATCAAGAAAAACAAAAACGATCCAAATAGTATTATTTATTTTGATTTAGAGAAATTTATCGATCGCGGCGGTAACTTTGCAACACTCCCAACCATAAGGGCGGGAGATACGATAATGGTCGATGAACTCCCACGTGATCCCAGTGATAATAAATCCACATGGATTCGACAAAACGCAGAGGAATCTATTTATGTCTTTGGGGCAGTAAACTCACCTGGGCGATATGCCTTTAATAGTGACTTAGGGTTTTTAGATATTATTTCAGCAGCAGATGGCCCAAATAAAGATGCTAACTTACAGCAAATAAAAATCAGCCATCGTAACGGGACCCATGCCAATGTCACAACACTAAACCTTACTCTGTATTTTGAAACTGGCGATGAAAGTTTATTACCCAAAGTAGTCCCTGGCGATGTTATCTACATTCCGCATCAAGATGGAAATTGGTTAGATAAACCTGCAAATCGTGTTGTAAGACTGATGGGAGAAGTAAAAAAACCAGGGCGTTACTCATTCAACAGCCAGATGTCTTTACTCGATTTACTAGCAGAAGCAGGCGGCCCCACGGATAAAGCCTATATAGATAAAATAATGATCGTCAATAGTTCATGTTGCGGAGATAAAAGCCAAACATTCAGTTTACGGAACTACATAAAATATCCAGCAGAAACACCGATCCCCATGCTTCGTCCAGGAGATACGGTATATGTCCCCAATGAAGATGATTCAACAAGCACACTGTTAAGACAAGGCCTTCAAGACGCATTTAGTTTTGTAACAACCTTGCTTGTAATAGGAGCCGCATTATGAAACCTTGGTTGAGCGAAGAAATGGAACACCTATTCCAACAATTGCACCAGCAACAACTTCGCATAATCTGCGTTGCAAGCTGCAATCAAAAATGCGGAAGTTCAACAATGAGCTATTGGCTAGCTGAACGTTGCTCTGTAAACCAAACAAAAGTGCTATTGATCGATCTTGATCTTTCTGGATCAGGGCAAGGATTCGAGCCAACACCGTGGGAAACCGAAAATAAAGAGCAAAACCTTATTAATAAGCATCCCTTTCTAGATATTTTGCCCCAACCCAAAGATCAATCCACAGTGCTCACATTGCGACAGCCCCATAAACTTCGTTATCTTCTCCAGTATTGGCAACAACATTATCACTATATTATTTGTGATACAGGCAATATCAACACCGCTAACTGGCGAAATTTACCAGCCGTTAATATCGCTAATGCCAGCGATGGCATCCTTTTATGCCTTTCCGCAGCCAAGACGACAGAAAGTAAACTGCTAACAAGTATTACCAAACTAGAAAAAAGTAACTGTAATATCATTGGCCTTATTATTAATGATCAATTTAATCCGACACTCGCACAACGAATGCTAAAAAGTCTCAATACCAAAGCATGGTGGCTCCCCGAAAGGATCAAAGCAAAAATTACCGCAATGCTAAATAACAGCCAACTTCTACAAGGAAAATATCAATGATCAATCAGGTATTATTCAAACAGACTTTTTGCTTAAATTACGAGAACTTAAAAACCATTAGGCACTGGCTAAAATCACAAAGCAATAAGCTCAATTTAAGTTATGAGCTGAGTCAGCATATGATCCTAGTTTGTAATGAATACTGTGTTAATTTACTTGCACATCAACGCTTAACCGCAAGTCACGTTGAATTAAAATATGGCTTACGTAATAATCAAGCTCGATTTGAAATCATTGATAACGGCTCTCATTGGCAAGCAATGAAAGAAAAAATCAGCTCCGCAATATTACCTGAAGAGCCCGCTTGCAATAAATTAGGGCTCGCTCTGATCAATACCTACTTCCCTGACTTTAAATATTTTCTCACCAATCACCAAAATATTATTCAATTTAACCTTCCACAAAAAAAGTCAAAACCGCAACTTCTGATCGTTGATGATAGCCCAAGCCAACTCGCACTATTTGCGACCTTTCTCCGCGATCACTATCAACTCATTCTCTTCAGTAAGCCCATTGAAGCACTCGATTGGCTAGCTCATAGCCAATGCAATATGGTGATAACCGATTTACACATGCCCAATATAAATGGTTTCAGTTTTAGAGATAAAGTGACAGAGTTCAAGCACTGCCAGTCATTACCCTTTATCTTCATCTCAGCAGACAACAAAGACGCCACACTTTTAGAAGCAGCAAGAGCAGGTATTGATGACTATTTAACAAAACCACTCAATAAAGAAAAATTACTCACAATACTGAAACGAGTGTTAAAGCGCCATAGCACGCTAGCGTCTGTTTTTGAAAAACAGCTATTGGCACAGATGACACCTTACCAATCAGAATTTCCATCCAAAATTATGCTTCGAGATATCACAATAGATATTGATCAATACCCGATAAACCAAGGTGATTTTTTATTATATCGAGAACCCAAAAAAGACAAGCCTGCTATGCTCATCCTCGGAGATAATATGGGACATGGTCCATTGGCTAAAGCTAACGGTATTGGCTGGTTTGGCTATATTGCTGGCTTGCTTGATGCAGGTATAGAAAGTCCAAAAGAAATATGCGAGATACTCAACCAACAACTTATTGCTGCACCCAATAATCGTCATTTGATTTGTTTAATGATAATGATCATAGATAATAATAATACTGTGCACATCTACAATGCAGGCATGCCTGCAGCACTTCAACTAAGTCATGATAAGAGCATACATCTAGAAGAAAATATGGGCTTATTAGGGATCAATACCCAATTAACCATAGAACCAAAACGCATTACACTAACCAAAGATGTCAGCCTTCATTGTTACAGCGATGGACTTGCTAACCACCCTATAACTATTAACCAAATCAATCGATTAACACATTATCAAGCGAAAGAAAGGCATATGAAAATTTGGCAAAATCCGCAACGCTCAGCCATAGATGATAAAACGTTAATCAGCATATATAGATAAATTACTGCTTAATTCCATAGGCGTTAGCAAGTATATTCCAGCGTTGTTTTCCACTAAATTTAGTTACAACTTGAATATAGCTATATTTAGAGCATGCCTGCCACTCTTTGTTGGTCATAGAGTCAAAACAGAGGATATGCCAAGCTAACTTTGACCAATCAAACTCATCAACAAGCCATCTCGTATCTACAAGCAAAGGCAAATCACCCACTTTTGTGCCTATTACAGGAATACCATATGCCATCGCCTCTAAAGCTGCCATTGGTAGCCCTTCTGCACGTGAAGAGATAAGCAGTAAATCAATTTTATTCCAATGAAGTGACATATCTTCAACGGCGCCATGCCATTTAATATTGGGATAACTGCCCAATAAATTAGACTCTTCACCATCACCAAAAACATGAAATTTAATAGTTGGGCATTGGTTAGAAAGCTGTAGATAGCGGTCAATACCTTTGACATGACATAACCGGCCAACAAAACCGACTTGAAAAGTTGTATGTCGGCGACGTAACACAAAGGGAGGAATAGAATGAATAAAGTTATTTAAGACGTAACACTGAAAAGGTACTTTCGATTTTATCTCGTCACTTACAGCAAAATTCGTTGATAAAAAACTAGTCGAACGATTAAGCCATTCATAAAAAGCTAAACGTCCAATTAAAAACTCACCGGCGTGAAAACTGGTAAGCACTCTACATCTGCGTAGCAGTTTTAAACATCGCGCCCATAATGAAGATTTATATCCATGAGCATGCAGAATATCATGAGACTGAACTAGCAATGAAAAATGGACAAAACTTGCTGAAGTAAAATATTCAATTTGGTTTTTTTCTAATAAAGGGTAAAGCGGGTGATTAGATGCTTTAGAGATAAAAACAACTTTAAACGGAATTTTCTTATCTTTAAGAAGCAATGAAAGCTGTAACACATGGCTTTCAATCCCACCAAAACCTGAACTATCAAGCATCACATAGAGCATAATAACCACATAATGAATCCATCATTATAAATTACATGCAAAAAAAAAGCCGAGTCTAATGACTCGGCTTCTCTTCTTATTTAACGGCTATTGCTTATTCAGCAGCAGCTTCTTCCTTTGCAGGACGGTCTAATAACTCGATGTAAGCCATAGGAGCTTTATCACCAGTACGGAAACCGCACTTCATGATACGAGTGTAACCACCAGGACGCGCAGCAAAGCGTGGACCTAGTTCGTTAAATAGTTTCGCAACAACTTCGTTGTCACGAGTACGAGCGAATGCAAGACGACGGTTAGCAACACTGTCTGTCTTAGCTAGGGTAATCAAAGGCTCAATTACGCGACGTAGCTCTTTTGCTTTAGGCAAGGTAGTCTTAATTAATTCGTGACGTACCAGAGAGCTAGCCATGTTGCTGAACATCGCTTTACGATGACTGCTGTTGCGGTTGAGTTGACGACCACTCTTACGATGGCGCATGACCTAATCCTTCTAACTAGATATCAGTAAACTATTAATCTTCAGCGATTGAAGCTGGCGGCCAATTTTCTAGGCGCATACCTAGAGATAGACCACGAGATGCCAATACATCTTTGATTTCTGTCAAAGACTTCTTACCAAGGTTTGGCGTTTTAAGAAGCTCAACCTCAGTACGCTGAACAAGATCACCGATGTAGTGGATCGCTTCTGCTTTTAGACAGTTAGCAGAGCGAACAGTTAGTTCAAGATCGTCTACAGGACGCAGTAGGATCGGATCGAACTCCGGCTTCTCTTCTTTCTCTTCAGGAACACGTACATCTCGAAGATCTACGAATGCATCCAATTGTTCAGCAAGAATAGTTGCTGCACGACGGATAGCTTCCTCAGGATCAAGAGTACCATTAGTCTCCATATCGATTACTAGCTTGTCTAAGTCAGTGCGTTGTTCAACGCGAGCTGCTTCAACAGCGTAAGCAATACGGTCCACTGGGCTGTAAGTAGCATCTACTAACAGACGACCAATTGGACGCTCATCTTCTTCAGTGTGAATACGAGCTGATGCTGGTACGTAGCCGCGACCACGCTCTACCTTGATGCGCATGCTTAATTCAGCATTGTCATCAGTAATATGGCAGATTACGTGCTCTGGATTCGCAATCTCAACATCACCATCATGGGTGATGTCACCTGCAACAACAGGGCCTGCACCAGATTTGTTCAGAGTAAGAATAACTTCATCTTTACCCTCAACCTTAACGGCTAGACCTTTAAGGTTTAGAAGAATTTCAAGGATATCCTCCTGAACGCCTTCTTTGGTGCTGTACTCATGTAACACACCGTCGATTTCAACTTCTGTTACAGCACAACCTGGCATAGAAGATAATAAAATACGACGAAGAGCGTTTCCTAAAGTGTGGCCAAAACCACGCTCTAATGGCTCTAGAGTTACTTTTGCGTGTGTCGTGCTAACTTGTTCGATGTCAACAAGACGCGGCTTAAGAAATTCTGTTACAGAACCCTGCATTGTGTCCTCTCTTAACTGTAGCCTTACTTAGAGTAAAGCTCGACGATCAGGTGTTCATTGATGTCGGCAGACAAATCAGAACGTTCTGGAAGACGCTTAAACGTACCTTCCATCTTGCTGCTGTCTACTTCGACCCAAGTCGGTAGTTCACGCTGTGTAGCAACTTCTAGAGCTGCTTTAATGCGTGCTTGGTTCTTAGCTTTCTCACGAATGCTAACAACGTCGTTTGCCGCTACCTTGAAAGAAGGAACGTTTACGACTTGACCGTTAACTAGGATCGCTTTGTGGCTTACCAGCTGACGTGCTTCTGCGCGAGTTGCGCCAAAGCCCATGCGGTAAACTACGTTATCTAGACGACCTTCAAGAAGCTGAAGCAGGTTTTCACCTGTGTTACCCTTGATGCGGGCAGCTGTCTTGTAGTAGTTACGGAATTGTTTTTCTAGTACGCCATATGTACGACGAACTTTCTGCTTCTCACGAAGCTGAACGCCGTAATCAGATAGACGACCACGACGAGCACCATGTTGGCCCGGCGCGTTATCAATCTTACACTTGGTATCAATCGCACGTACACCAGACTTAAGGAATAAGTCAGTGCCTTCGCGACGGCTAAGCTTTAGCTTAGGACCCAAATATCTTGCCATTTTTCTTTCTCCAATTTCCTAGAAACGAAACGTTATACGCGACGTTTCTTAGGTGGACGACAACCGTTATGAGGGATCGGAGTCGCATCAACAATGTTAGTGATACGGAAACCCGCTGCGTTTAAAGCACGGATTGTAGACTCACGACCAGGACCAGGGCCCTTAACCATAACTTCTAGGTTCTTAACGCCATATTCTTTGGCCATTTCACCACAACGCTCAGCAGCAACCTGTGCAGCGAACGGAGTAGATTTACGAGAACCACGGAAACCTGAACCACCTGCAGTAGCCCAAGATAGAGCGTTACCTTGACGGTCAGTAATGGTTACGATTGTGTTATTGAAAGAAGCATGGATGTGCGCAACGCCATCAGCTACTTGCTTGCGTACGCGCTTACGAGCGCGAGTTGGTTGTTTTGCCATTGTACTCTACCTTATCCGACTATTTTTTGATCGGCTTGCGCGGACCCTTACGGGTACGAGCGTTGGTTTTAGTACGCTGTCCACGTAGAGGTAGACTGCGACGGTGACGAAGACCACGGTAACAACCAAGATCCATTAGGCGCTTGATGTTCATGGAAATTTCACGACGAAGATCACCTTCTACAGTGTACTTAGCTACACCATCACGCAGTAGATCGATCTGCTCTTCAGTTAGTTCACTGATCTTAACATCTTCAGCAATACCCGTTTCAGCTAAAATAGCTTGAGAACGTGTTTTACCAATGCCGTAGATCGCAGTTAATGCGATAACAGCATGCTTTTGATCAGGAATGTTAATGCCTGCAATACGGGCCACTATTCACTCCTAGTACTTTACAAGAATAACCGCTGCAGAGCCCGTTGAGGATACGCAGCGGTGGTACAATTCTTTTGCACATAACAAAATATGGTTGGCTAATGTAGCCAACCTATCTTCAATTTGCAAGAAATATTTCTGCTAATTAGCCTTGGCGTTGTTTATGCTTTGGCTCACTGCAAATTACACGCACAACACCGTTGCGCTTGATAACTTTACAGTTACGGCAGATTTTCTTAACGGAAGCACGAACTTTCATTGCTAAACTCCGTAAATATGGATAACTAAACTTAGCGACCGTAGCCTTTCAGATTAGCCTTTTTCAAAACTGACTCATATTGTTGAGACATCAAATGTGTCTGAACTTGAGCCATGAAATCCATAATAACAACAACTACGATTAGTAGGGAAGTACCACCAAAATAGAAGCGTACATTCCATGCTATCATCATGAACTCGGGGATCAGACAGATAAAGGTAATATATAACGCACCAGCAAGAGTCAAACGCGTCATCACTTTATCTATATATTTTGCGGTCTGTTCACCCGGGCGTATACCAGGTATAAATGCACCAGACTTCTTCAAATTATCAGCTGTCTCGCGTGGGTTAAATACCAACGCGGTGTAGAAGAAACAGAAGAATATAATCGCAGCAGCATAAAGCATTACATATAAAGGCTGTCCAGGGCTTAAAGCAAGTGAAATATCACTTAACCAACCTAGACCTTCACTTTGACCAAACCACTGAGCCAGTGTGCCTGGGAAAAGAATAATACTTGATGCAAAAATTGCTGGTATAACACCTGCCATGTTGATTTTCAACGGCAAGTGTGTGCTCTGCGCAGCAAAGACACGACGGCCTTGTTGACGCTTGGCGTAGTTAACGACGATACGACGCTGACCACGTTCCATGAACACTACAAAGTAAATAACAGCAAAAGATATAACTGCAATTAACAGTAGAAGAAGTACGTGCAATTCGCCTTGACGCGCTTGCTCTACGGTCTGTCCAATCGCTGGCGGTAAACCAGCAACGATACCAGTGAAAATAATCAACGATATACCGTTACCAATACCACGCTCGGTAATTTGTTCACCTAACCACATTAAAAACATGGTGCCGGTAACCAAACTAACCACTGCAACAAAATAGAAACTAGGGCCTGGATTATGTACAAGCCCTGGAATCATACTCGGTAACCCCGTTGCAATACCAATTGCTTGGAAGGTTGCCAAGACAAGCGTACCGTATCGGGTGTACTGACTTATCTTACGACGGCCAGCCTCACCTTCTTTCTTCAACTCAGCTAATGCTGGATGAACTACAGTTAGCAACTGGACAATAATAGACGCAGAAATATACGGCATTATTCCCAGAGCTAAAATAGAAGCACGCGAGAGTGCACCACCAGAGAACATGTTAAACATCTCAATGATGGTACCCTTTTGCTGTTCGAACAGACTGGCAAGTACAGCAGCGTCAATACCAGGAATAGGTACAAAAGAACCTGCTCGGAATATTAAGATCGCACCTAATACGAATAATAGGCGTGACTTAAGCTCTGCTAGGCCACCTTGTGCACTACGAAAATCTTGTCCTGGTTGTTTAGCCATCTGTACCTCATCCTCGAGTTAATTATTCCTCGATTTTACCGCCGGCAGCTTCGATAGCAGCTTGAGCGCCTTTAGTAACGCGTAGGCCTTTCACTGTTACTGAACGAGCGATTTCACCAGAAAGTACAACTTTCACGAACTTAATGTCCTTAGTGATAACATTCGCAGCTTTTAGTGTTTCAAGGCTTACAACATCACCTTCAACTTTCGCTAGCTCAGCTAGACGAACTTCAGCTGTTACAAGGCTCTTACGAGACGTAAAACCGAATTTTGGTAGACGCTGTTTCAAAGGCATTTGACCGCCTTCGAAGCCTGGACGTACAGAACCACCTGAACGTGATTTCTGACCCTTGTGACCACGGCCACAAGTTTTGCCCAGACCTGAACCGATACCACGGCCTACGCGCTTCGCAGAAGGCTTAGAACCAGCAGCCGGTGATAGAGTATTCAAACGCATACTGATTACTCCTCAACTTTAACCATGTAGTAAACCTTGTTGATCATGCCGCGTACGCAAGCAGTATCTTCAAGTTCTACAGTATGGTTGATGCGACGAAGGCCTAGGCCACGCAAAGTAGCTTTATGCTTCGGTAAACGACCGATAGAGCTCTTTGTTTGGGTTACTTTAATAGTTTTAGCCATGTCGATTACTCCAGAATTTCTTTAACAGAAAGACCACGCTTAGCAGCGATCATTTCTGGAGAGTTCATTCCACTAAGACCATCAATTGTTGCGCGAACAACGTTGATTGGGTTAGTAGAACCGTATGCTTTAGCTAGTACGTTACGGATACCCGCAACTTCTAGCACTGCACGCATTGCACCACCTGCGATGATACCTGTACCTTCTGATGCTGGCTGCATGTACACTTGAGAACCAGTGTGACGGCCTTTAACAGCGTGGTGAAGAGTACCTTCGTTGATTGCAATTGTAACCATGTTACGACGTGCTTTTTCCATCGCTTTCTGGATTGCAGCAGGCACTTCACGTGCTTTACCGTAACCAAAACCGATGCGACCGTTACCGTCACCAACTACTGTTAGTGCAGTAAAGCTGAAAATACGACCACCTTTAACCGTTTTTGAAACACGGTTAACAGCGATCAGCTTTTCATTCAAATCTGATTGTGTCTTTTCGTTAGCCATCTTCCGCCTACCTTAGAATTTCAGACCAGCTTCACGAGCAGCTTCTGCTAGTGCAGCGATACGGCCGTGGTATTGGAAACCAGAACGATCGAATGCAACGTTAGAGATGCCTTTTTCAATCGCGCGCTCAGCAATAGCTTTACCTACAGCTGTAGCAGCGTCTTTGTTTCCGGTACTCTTAACTTGCTCACGGATCGCTTTTTCTACGGTAGAAGCGGCTGCGATAACCTCAGAGCCGTTCGGTGCAATTACCTGAGCGTACACGTGACGTGGAGTACGGTGTACAACTAGGCGAGTTGCGCCCAGTTCAGCAATCTTACGACGTGCTCGGGTCGCACGACGGATACGAGATGCTTTCTTATCCATAGTGTTACCTTACTTCTTCTTAGCTTCTTTAGTACGCACAACTTCGTCGGCGTAACGAACACCTTTACCTTTGTAAGGTTCAGGGCTACGGTAAGCGCGAATATCAGCAGCTACCTGACCAACTAACTGCTTATCAGTACCTGTAAGTACGATTTCAGTTTGTGATGGGCATTCAGCTTTGATACCTGCTGGAAGTTCGTGCTCAACTGGATGAGAGAAACCTAGAGTTAAACCTACAGCGTTGCCTTTAACAGCAGCACGGTAACCTACACCCTTAAGAGTCAGCTTCTTAGTGAAGCCTTCAGTAACACCAACAACCATATTGTTCACTAGTGCACGAGCAGTACCTGCTTGTGCCCAAGCTTTATCGAATCCTTCACGAGGACCGAAAGTAACTTTGTTCTCTTCCAAAGTTAAAACTACTGCATCATGGATAGTACGAACTAGTTCGCCTTTACTACCTTTCACAGTAATTTCCTGACCGTTAAGTTTAACTTCTACGCCGGCAGGAATAACTACAGGTGCTTTTGCAACACGAGACATATCCTACTCCTATTATGCTACGTAGCAGATAATCTCACCGCCAAGACCCGCTTTGCGTGCAGCACGGTCGGTCATAAGACCCTTGGAAGTGGAAACAACAGCAATACCAAGGCCACCCATCACTGATGGTAGCGCATCTTTTTTCTTGTAGATGCGTAGACCAGGACGTGATACACGTTGGATTTGCTCAATAACTGGGTTAGCTTCGAAGTACTTAAGAGTAACTTCTAGCTCAGGCTTAACATCACCAGATAAGGTGTAGTCAGCCACATAACCTTCTTCTTTAAGTAGAGCAGCGATAGCTACTTTAAGCTTAGAAGATGGCATTTTTACAGCAACTTTTTTCGCTGCCTGACCGTTACGAAGACGGGTCAGCATATCCGAAATCGGATCTTGCATGCTCATAAGTTAATACTCCGTGATTCTGAATTGCTTACTGGATTACCAGCTTGCTTTACGTAGACCCGGAATCTCGCCTTTCATGCAAGCTTCACGAACCTTGATACGGCTAAGACCGAACTTACGTAGGTAGCCGTGTGGACGTCCAGTCTGGTTACAGCGATTACGCTGACGAGACTTCGCAGAATCACGTGGTAGTGACTGAAGTTTAAGCACTGCATTCCAGCGATCTTCTTCAGACGCATTCACGTCGCTAATTAGAGCTTTTAGCGCTGCACGCTTTTCAGCGAACTTAGCTACTAGCTTGGCACGTTTAGCTTCGCGTGCCTTCATAGATTCTTTAGCCATTAGTAACCCTTACTTTTACTTACGGAATGGGAAGTTAAAAGCAGACAATAGAGCTAGAGCTTCTTCATCAGATTTAGCAGAAGTTGTAACAGTGATATCTAAACCACGTACACGATCTACTTTATCGAAATCGATTTCTGGGAAGATGATCTGCTCACGAACGCCCATGCTGTAGTTACCACGACCATCGAATGACTTAGGGTTTAAACCACGGAAGTCACGAATACGCGGTACAGCAATTGAAATCAGACGGTCGAAAAAGTCCCACATACGCTCGCCACGTAAGGTTACTTTACAGCCAATAGGGTAGCCCTCACGGATCTTAAAGCCTGCAACTGACTTACGTGCTACAGTGATTAGCGGCTTCTGACCTGAAATTGCAGTCATGTCAGCAGCAGCATTCTCTAGCAGCTTCTTGTCGTTGATAGCTTCGCCCACACCCATGTTAAGTGTGATCTTTTCGATCCTTGGGACTTGCATGATACTCTTGTATTCAAACTTTTCAGAAAGCTCTTTTACAACAGTCTCTTTGTAGTAATCATGCAGTTTCGCCATAGTACTACTCCAAACTTACTTGATAGTTTCGCCAGTCGACTTGAAGAAACGAACTTTTTTGCCGTCTTCAAATCGGAAGCCTACACGGTCCGCTTTACCTTGACCGTTAACGATAGCAACATTAGACGCATCGATCGCAGCTGCCTGCTCAACGATACCGCCTTGAACACCCATTGCCGGAACTGGCTTCTGGTGTTTCTTAACCATGTTGATACCTTCAACGATAACTTTACCGGTTGCTAGAACCTTAGTTACTTTACCAGTCTTGCCTTTGTCTTTACCAGCAAGAATGATAACTTCGTCGTTTTGACGGATTTTAGCTGCCATTATAGTCGCTCCTTAAAGTACTTCTGGCGCTAGTGATACAATCTTCATGAATTTCGCATTACGAAGTTCACGAGTCACAGGGCCAAAGATACGGGTACCGATAGGTTGCTCAGTAGTGTCGTTCAACAATACGCAAGCATTACGGTCAAAGCGAATGACAGAGCCATCTTGACGACGAACGCCTTTACGGGTGCGTACAACCACCGCTTTCAGTACATCACCTTTCTTTACTTTACCGCGAGGAATTGCTTCCTTCACTGTAACCTTGATGATGTCACCGATATGTGCATAGCGACGGTGAGAACCACCCAGAACCTTAATACACATTACGCTACGTGCGCCGGAGTTATCCGCTGCATCAAGCATACTTTGCATTTGGATCATGTTAGTGCTCCGCTAATTTTTTAAACATCTAGACCCAAAACGAGTCGATATGCCTTTTCTTCAAAGGCGGCGAATAATAACACCATTTTCGCTCGATGGGTAGATAAAAAATGAACGGCCCCAAGATTTTTAGGGCCGCTAACTTAAATAGCTGAAAAGTCAGTAATTAGATACGTGCTTTTTCAACTACTCGTACCAGTGTCCAAGACTTAGTCTTTGACATTGGACGACATTCACGAACTTCAACAGTATCGCCTAGGCCACACTCGTTGTTTTCGTCATGTGCATGAAGCTTAGTCGTGCGTGTGATGTACTTACCGTAGATCGGGTGCTTCACTTTACGCTCGATAGCAACAACAATAGACTTATCGCCTTTGTCGCTAACTACGCGACCAAGCTGAGTACGAATTTTCTCGCTCATTATGCGCTAGCCTTCTCAGTCAGAACGGTTTTAACACGTGCGATATCACGACGTACAGTTTTTAGATTGTGAGTCTGCTGTAGTTGACCAGTCGCAGCTTGCATGCGCAAGTTAAACTGTTCACGTAGCAAATTCACAAGCTCTGCATTCAGCTCTTCAACGCTTTTAGCGCGTAGATCTTGTGCATTCATCACATCACCGCCTTAATTACGAAAGTGGTTTTGATTGGTAGCTTACGTGCAGCAAGGTTAAATGCTTCACGAGCTAGTGATTCAGAAACACCGTTCATTTCGTATAGAACTTTACCTGGTTGAACTTGAGCAACCCAGTAAGCCACACTACCCTTACCTTTACCTTGACGAACTTCAAGAGGCTTAGATGTGATTGGTTTGTCTGGGAATACACGAATCCAGATTTGGCCCTGACGTTTGATATGACGAGTCATAGCACGACGTGCAGCTTCGATTTGACGAGCAGTTAGTCGACCACGACCAACAGCTTTAAGACCAAATTGACCAAAGCTTACTTCAGTACCGTTCGCTAGACCGCGGTTACGGCCTTTAAAGGCCTTGCGGAATTTAGTGCGTTTTGGTTGCAGCATCAATAAACTCCTTATTTACGGCTTTTGCGCTGCTTCTTAGGCTTCTCAGCCTTTGGCTCTTCAACCGGCATGCCGCCTAGAACTTCACCTTTGAAGATCCAAACTTTAACGCCGATAACACCGTATTGGGTGTGAGCCGAAGAAGTTGCGTAATCAATGTCAGCACGAAGAGTGTGTAGAGGCACACGGCCTTCACGGTACCACTCAGTACGTGCGATTTCAGCGCCGCCTAGACGACCACTTACTTCAACTTTGATA
Source organism: Photobacterium sp. GB-36 (assembly GCF_003026135.1). Classification (NCBI taxonomy): domain Bacteria; kingdom Pseudomonadati; phylum Pseudomonadota; class Gammaproteobacteria; order Vibrionales; family Vibrionaceae; genus Photobacterium; species Photobacterium sp. GB-36. The sequence goes on from NZ_PYNY01000034.1 coordinate 27,747, forward strand.
CCTTTAGCGCCAAGACGCATAGCGTTCTGAACTGCACGCTTCATAGCGCGACGGAACATAACACGACGCTCTAGCTGAGACGAAATGCTGTCTGCTACTAGTTGACCGTCTAGTTCTGGCTTACGTACTTCAGCGATGTTGATCTGAGCTGGAACGCCCGCGATCTTCGCAACTGCTGCACGTAGTTTCTCTACGTCTTCACCTTTCTTACCGATTACTACGCCTGGACGAGCAGTGTGAATAGTCACACGGATGCTCTTAGCAGGACGCTCGATAACGATGCGTGATAGAGATGCTTTTGCTAGTTCCTTAGTAAGGAACTGGCGTACCTTGAAATCGCCGTCTAGGTTGTCAGCGAACTCTTGGCTGTTAGCAAACCAAGTGGTATTCCAAGGCTTAACAATGCCTAAACGAATACCATTAGGATGTACTTTCTGACCCATTGCTTTCTCTCCTAGTCTCTTAGCGGTCTGCTACAACAACAGTGATGTGGCTAGAACGCTTCAAGATGCGATCGGCACGGCCTTTAGCACGAGGCATAATACGCTTCATGGTAGGACCTTCGTCAACGAAGATTTTAGCAACATTAAGATCATCAATGTCTGCGCCTTCGTTGTGTTCTGCGTTAGCGATAGCTGACTCTAAAACTTTCTTGATTAAATCAGCAGCTTTTTTGTTGCTGAAGTTAAGAATTTCTAGAGCTTGAGCAACTGGCTTACCGCGCAGTTGATCTGCAACCAAACGAGCTTTTTGCGGCGAAATGCGAGCAAAGCGATGTTTAGCGATAGCTTCCATTACCTACTCCTTAGCGCTTTTTAGCTTTCTTATCCGCAGCATGGCCACGGTAAGTACGTGTTGGTGCAAATTCGCCTAGCTTGTGACCGATCATTTCTTCAGAAACGAAAACAGGTACGTGCTGACGACCATTATGGACAGCGATGGTCAAACCGATCATCTGAGGGATGATCATTGAGCGACGGGACCAAGTCTTAACAGGCTTTTTGTCACCGCTTTCCAACGCTTTCTCTACCTTCTTCAGCAAGTGTAGGTCAATAAATGGACCTTTCTTGAGAGAACGTGGCATGGCGTATCCTCTTTATAATTACTTATTACGACGACGTACGATGTACTTGTCGGTACGCTTGTTCTTACGAGTCTTGTAACCCTTAGTTGGAACACCCCAAGGTGTTACTGGGTGACGACCGCCTGATGTACGACCTTCACCACCACCGTGTGGGTGATCAACTGGGTTCATTACAACACCACGTACAGTTGGACGAACACCGCGCCAGCGTGAAGCACCAGCTTTACCTAGCTCACGTAGCATGTGTTCTGCATTACCAACTTCACCTAGAGTCGCACGACCTTCAGCAAGAACTTTACGCATCTCACCAGAACGTAGACGTAGAGTCACATAAGTGCCTGCACGTGCAATGATCTGAGCGTATGCACCAGCTGAACGAGCCAGCTGAGCACCTTTACCAGGCTTAAGTTCAACACAGTGTACTGTTGAACCTACTGGGATGTTACGCATTGGTAATGTGTTACCAACTTTAATAGCAGCATCTTGACCAGACTGGATAACATCACCAGCTTGGAGACCTTTAGGTGCGATAATGTAGCGGCGCTCACCGTCTGCGTACAGAACTAGAGCAATGTTTGCGCTACGGTTTGGATCGTATTCTAGGCGCTCAACTTTCGCTGGGATGCCATCTTTAGTACGTTTGAAGTCGATTAGACGGTAATGTTGTTTATTACCACCACCGATGTGACGTACAGTGATACGACCGTTATTGTTACGACCACCAGTCTTAGAGTTTTTCTCTAGAAGTGGTGCGTACGGCTTACCCTTATGCAGGTCAGAGTTAACCACTTTAACTACGTGGCGACGACCTGGGGAAGTCGGCTTACATTTTACAATAGCCATTCTTCTTTGCTCCTAGCCTTACTCTGCACTACCAGCGAAGTCGATGTCTTGACCTTCTTTCAAGATAACATACGCTTTCTTCACGTCTGAACGACGGCCTTGGCGCATACCTTGACGTTTGGTCTTACCCTTAGTAATAAGAGTATTTACAGACTTAACTTCAACCTCGAACAGTTTTTCAACTGCTGCTTTGATCTCTTTCTTCGTTGCGTTCAATGCTACTTTGAAAACGATAGTATTCGCGTTTTCTGCAGCCATTGATGCTTTTTCAGAAATGTGCGGAGCACGTAGAACTTTTAAAATACGCTCTTCAGTGATCATGCTAGCATCTCCTCAACTGCTTTAACTGCTGCTGCAGTCATTACAATCTTATCGAAAGCGATCAAGCTAACTGGATCGATTGCCGCTGCATCACGTACGTCTACTTTGTATAGGTTACGTGCTGCAAGGAATAGATTCTCATCTAACTCGCCAGTTACGATTAGTGCATCAGTTAGCTCAAGCTCTTTAAGCTTAGCTACTAGTGCTTTTGTCTTTGGTGCTTCTAGAGTGAAGTTATCAACAACGATTAAACGCTCTTGACGAACTAACTCAGAAAGAATGCTCTTCATAGCACCGCGGTACATTTTCTTGTTTACTTTTTGGCTGTGATCCTGAGGACGAGCAGCGAAAGTAACACCACCAGAACGCCATAGCGGACTGCGGATTGTACCTGCACGAGCGCGACCAGTACCCTTCTGGCGCCATGGCTTAGCGCCACCACCAGAAACGTCTGAACGAGTCTTCTGAGCACGTGTACCCTGACGAGCACCTGCTGCAAAAGCAACAACTACTTGGTGTACAAGCGCTTCATTGAAATCACGCCCAAAAGTAGTTTCGGAGACAGTTAGCGCGTCAGCGCCTTTGACTACCAATTCCATTACTAACTCCTCGACGTTACGCTTTAACAGCTGGTTTAACGATCACGTTGCCGCCTGTTGAGCCCGGTACTGCACCTTTAATAAGAAGCAGATTGCGCTCAGCGTCAACACGTACGATCTCTAGGTTTTGAGTCGTTACACGCTCAGCACCCATGTGACCAGCCATTTTCTTGCCTTTAAATACGCGACCTGGAGTTTGACATTGGCCAATTGAACCCGGTGCACGGTGAGACAAGGAGTTACCATGGGTCATATCTTGAGTACGGAAGTTCCAGCGCTTAACAGCACCTTGGAAACCCTTACCTTTAGATGTACCAGTAACGTCTACTTTTTTAATATCGTTGAATAGTTCAACACTTAGCTCAGCGCCAACTGCAAACTCTTCACTGTTTTCTAGACGGAATTCCCAAAGACCGCGACCAGCTTCAACACCTGCTTTCGCAAAGTGACCTGCTTCTGGCTTAGATACGCGGCTAGCTTTCTTAGTTCCAGCTGTTACTTGAATAGCGTTGTAACCGTCAGTTTCTACAGATTTAACCTGAGTAACACGGTTGTTTTCAACTTCAACAACAGTAACTGGAATAGAAATGCCATCTTCGGTAAAGATGCGGGTCATGCCCACTTTACGACCGATTAGACCAATCATTCTCTTATCTCCCCTTAACCTAGGCTGATCTGTACGTCAACGCCAGCAGCTAGATCTAGACGCATAAGAGCATCAACAGTTTTGTCTGTAGGCTCAACGATGTCGATAAGGCGCTTGTGAGTACGGATTTCGTACTGATCACGTGCGTCCTTATTAACGTGAGGAGAAATAAGAACAGTGAAGCGCTCTTTGCGAGTAGGAAGAGGGATTGGACCCTTAACCTGTGCGCCAGTACGCTTAGCTGTTTCAACGATTTCCGCAGTTGACTGATCGATCAAACGGTGATCGAACGCCTTTAAGCGGATACGAATACGTTGGTTCTGCATTAGACAGAGCTCCAAATAAAAATTACACAAACAATATCGCCACTCACGCTCGTAAAGACGAGGGAATGTCGATTGATTTATGTGAACGTAGCATCCCTATCGGATGCATTGTCAGTCAATTTAATGACTGCGAACATAAGTCAGAGTATTCATTATGAAATAAACCCGGCGTAGCCTGCAGTTAATTTCTCCTCAATGCTTATTGGTTCACAACTGCGCTTACAAGACTAACTCTCGGGCAGTGAGGTGCATTATACAGATCACAATTTTGAAAACAAGCTCTGTTTGATTGTTAAACAAAAATAGTTATAAAGTCTTTTATTTTCAATGAATTAATCTGATAGTTATATACCAGATTTGCTTTATTAAACGAATAAAGCTCACTTATCACCATAAAATCAAGCTACATTTTCGCGTATTCCTGCTTATACAATACAAACAAGGAAAATGTTAGTAATTTTAAGCAATAAAAAAGGGAGCCGAAGCTCCCTTTTTCTGTACGTAAGTACTAAATGTTATTATGCAATGATAGTTGCAACAACACCAGCACCAACTGTACGGCCACCTTCACGGATAGCAAAACGTAGACCTTCGTCCATCGCGATAGGTGCGATTAGAGTAACAGTCATAGCGATGTTATCACCA
>NZ_PYNY01000035.1:0-29832 GCF_003026135.1 Photobacterium sp. GB-36
GTAACCCCTATGCCGCTCTATTTTTTTCACCAGATAGCCGCTATTGTAATATGTATTTTAAAAAACAATGCAGTGAGAAGTGGGTAGAAAAAGCACAAAAACTGTTTGCAGAACAAGCAAAAACAGGTGACGTTCGTGCCGTTTATTACAGTACGATATTAAAACCAGATTTAACCCACGAGCAATATATTAACGCCATTATCAATGCAGCAGACAATCACTATTATTACCCGCTTGTCGAATATTCGAATCTAATTATCAATGAGAAAAACCCTGACAAGGATATGGAAAATATTGCAGTAAAACTTCTTAATTATGCGCAATTTAATAACTTTATACCGGCTATTGACGCTTTGATGGGGTATGAGGGTGAAAAAAAACGTACTCAAGGTGAACGGTACAAAAACCTGACAGAGCAAGGAATTAAAATTGGCTCTAACCATGCATGGCGAGTTTATCTATTAAATAGCATTAATGATAAATCCTTATCAAGCCAGCAAAAATACTTCATAGCCAAAGCAAGTGAGTTATTTAATGGTTACGATTACGGCATCAGTTTTACTCAACCACCTAAAGAAAAAGAAGCTTTAATTGCTGCGAATAAAAAAGCTCAAGAAAAGGTAGATTCTGTAAAACAAGTGATTTACATTGATGGCGCTCACCCGCGAGTATTTTATTAATTATCTACCCAGTAATTAATATTATTTTTAAAGCACTTCCTAATTACTCAAGAAGTGCTTTTTATTCAATTACAACGAGTCAGAAGAAATATTTGTTAGTTCCTGCTGTTGTACTTAAATGAGAACCAAAGGTTACATCACTACCATTAATTAATATTGACGCCATTACCAAAGTTAACACCACTTCCCATATTTAAGTTGGTGGCGGTTGATGTGCTTAAACTTACCTGATGAGAACTTGCTTCAAGAAAACAGTTACCACACCCAGTATCAACAAAATCACCTACTCGTGCTAGATTTGTACCTAACACATTTGCAGCTCTTGGTGACTGAGCAATAATAGGCCCTTGACCACTACAACTTTTGCTTCCACATGGGCAAGTTGCTATATCACCAACAAGGGCAACCTTTTGTCCATTTATAATTACACCGCCGTGACCTGATATAACAGAGCCGCCAGTTGTGGTTTTACTGCCAACCGTTATTACGTCATTACTCATCAGATAGCCCTTTAAATTTACTGAACGTAATAATACTAAATAATGTACGTAGGCAATAATTTGCCCGAATTTCTGAAATATTTATAGCAACCAATTTACTCTTAAAAACCTAGTCATATCTATTTCCGCCATAATTTTCTGTTTTCCCTAACCTTTCAGCTCATACCGGATAATAGAACGATAAAAGGAGTAATGTAACAATGCACATTAATCCCCAATTTTATCTACATCATCGAAAGACAAAAAATTAGAAAGTTAACTTAGATCAAATCATGGTAAGAAGCGAAATGACTCGCCTCCTACCATTTTCTAATTGATTAATACAACGTCTTACTTAATTTAAAATTCTTAAACAAAGACGTAGTAAAAGGATTGGCATCCGCTTCCGAATTTAAACGATAAACGACATTCCCACTATCAAGCGCAAATTTATAATCCACACTAGTAGAACTTGCGCTTACAACTTCTCCTTTTTCTAATAATCGGAAGAATGCCCAAGGCCCTTGAACAGTAACAGCTCTTGGTGACAAGTTTGCTGCCGAAGGCACTAAAGAAAGCTTGGAAATTGCCGTTTCTCGGAGAGTATTTGGCCATATAACCTCTGTAGGATGACGCGGGCCATGACTAAACTCGATATATTGACCATCAACATTAATAACACTACGAAGTTGATTTGCACTCAAACTAACAGGCTCAATTGTAAACTCGACATCCAACAGTCCTTTACGGTTAAAAAATGCATGTTGAATTTTCTTAGCGCTCTCAAATTGCTTTAGCACATCACCACGTAATATTGAGTTTTCACCATTATTTCCTAAAGAAATATTGTCATCAATAAATAGCTTCAGATCATTTTTATAGAAATTATCCAATGTTCCATTAGGCGCAAAAAATGACTCAAAGTCTTTTAATGATACATCTTTCGACGCATTATGATTAAATGGATAGCGTGTTATCAGCTTCTCTTGATATTCTTTATAAACATCATTTTGCCAACGAACTTCTACATACTTAATTGCTTCTTGTTTTAGTACATACCAACTCTCATCAGCAATACCTTTTACTATGGTATCAAGCGGTGCTGGCAAATTTGTCGCCATTTGGTTTAATGCGAAAATTGGATCGTTATTTTTTAATGCTAATCTTTCCTTCGTTGCTTCTAGTGCAGCTTTTCCTTTATCAGGAGCATCTTGAATTGCTTTCATGTAATGATAAAGTTTTTGTACCGAAGACATGACTTCTTGTAAGTATGCAGGTTGATTACCATTTTTTTCTAACATTGAATCTATATCAGCAAACGGCAATGCAATCGAAGAAGCAACACGGTATTGAGGAGATTTCATCATTGCTAAACGCGCATCATCATTTTCAGATAACTTAGGAAATAGCCTTGTGTTAACGTCAACAGTTTTAACAAAACGTTCTATTGGCTGATTATGACCAACCAGGTTCCCTAAAATACTTACCGCTTCATCAATATCTGAGAAATATTTTATATCTAAGTTATTAAGAGCAAGCTGCCAAGTATTTATGTAATCTTCTACATATAGATCACGAATTTTATTACGTAAAACCTGCTTATCTTCTTCACTAAATTTCGCAACTGTTGATTCGCCAAGAACCCAACTGTCAGCCAACGCGATATCAGATAAAGATTCAACCTTAGGTAAAAAGTAGCTATTAAAACCTTTGCGGGTTAACAATTGTGAAATAACAAGCGCATTATCTTGAATACGCTCTTCGAAAACAGATTCAAACATTGGTCCAACAGACTTCTTCAAATTTAGCGGTGCACCTAAAGTTTCAGCAGCTGAACGTTTTAAACTGTCATAAACACGATCCGCCAGAGCAACAGAGCTAAGAGCGCTTTGTGTATTGCCAATTAAGTTATCATAAGGTTTTAATACTGCGGCCGCACTCTTATTTCTTTGATTTCGCAGTCCCTGTAAATCAGTGTGCAACAAAGCATAATTTAAGTGTTCTAATAGCTGATCTTGAGTTTTTGCATCATTAGGAAATGCGTGTTGCCATAAGCTCGAAAAGTAACCTAATACAACATTATTTTGGCGACCACTGAGATCTGTTAGCATTCTAAAAGTACGTAATGCAGCCAGCTCTTGTTGCTCTGAATCAGCATTTTTCATATCCAAAGCAAGTTGCTTCATTAATGCAGGTAAAAAACGAAACTGTAAAAGACCTAAATACGTTTCTTCTACCTTAGGTCCAATAGCGTGCCCCTGATATAACCCCATATCAGATAAATATTTTGACTTATCTTGAAACACTCCAAATTCTAAGGTGGCATTGCGAATTGAATTTAATGGCTCTAATAGCTCCTGCTCCGTTCGCATCAATTTCACATCAGAATATTCATTCTTAAATTCACTAACTTGCTCAAGAACAGCGTTTTGATGTGAGATATTCTGCTGATAATAACGTTGCCAGCTACCAATTAAGAGAACAGAAGCAATTGAACAAGTGAGAACAGATACAGCCATCACCTTTCGTTTGTGCTTTATCACACGCAAACTATCTGACGCTATACCCGCCTCAGGATATATAACTTCACTAAAAAGTTTCTTAATAAAGTAAGTCGTTGAGTTTTTCGAGTGCTGCGCACTGTTAATGCTATTCGACAGCCCATATCGTCGGGAAGAAGCATCAACAAATACATCTGTTGGTACGCCCTGTTGATAAACAGACAGAAAGTACATACCACGAATAAGGGCCGGTGTTGAAAATTGGTCACTAACAAAAGCATCATTTAATAGCTGCTTTAGTATGTGATGTAAGCCTGCTATCTGGCGAGAGAAGCTATAAATGGCAGCCCTATCATCACTATCCGTTGCGTGACGCAATGCCGCAGGCAAAGAGTCATTAATTCGATTGATAAACTCTTCATAATCATTATCGAATTCAGTCAGCCATTTATCAAAGTCTTCAACAGTATCAAGCGAGAATGTAAACCCCATGACTTCTTCACGTTGGCTTTGAGTATAGCTTCGGAAATAGGGTTCAAAACCATGCAAAAGGTCAAACTTTGTCAACGTTATATATACAGGCATACGGGTAGAGAGAATTTCCATTAATTCCCTCAAACGTGCACGCAAAAGGTTCGCGTACGCACGACGTTCCGATACCGTAGAGCTCGCTAAGTGCTCAATATCTAGAGCAATAACAACACCGTTTAATGGACGCTGAGATCGTGTTTTTTCAAGCCAGTTAACAAAGTTTAACCAAAGACGACGCTCCATCTCGCCATCATTATCTTTCTCATTTTGGCGCTGCGTTAACAACTCCCCATCAGGATCAATTAATACTGCATCATCGCCAATCCACCAGTCAAAAGAATAAGGGTTTTCACTTTTCTTACCCGAGGCTCTCATTACATTTGAAAATACAAAATCTTGGCTTGAACGGTTAATTAAGCTTGTTTTGCCTGCATTCTCTAGACCTAGCACCAGATACCAAGGTAAGGAATAAAGGTAGTTACGCTTATTTAAACTGTGTTTCAACTCCCCCATCACTTGGTTTAATTCTGTTTCTTGACGCTCTTCTAAACGCTTTATCGGATCGTCAAGTAACCTTTCTTCACGATCTTTATCTTTGTGAATACGTTTCAAACTGCGCCATTGCATAAATCCCCATACTGCAAAACAGCATAAGGAAAAAATAACACTCATAACGATACGAGAAGCCACAGAGGTGAATGGTTGTTGGTCACCAATTTTTAACCATGGGCCTGCCCACCAAATGGCAACATTAATCAGAATAAAGATTGTAAACATAAGCATAGGCATTGATGATTTAACACCTGAAAGAAGCCTATTTATGAGCGGTCTTATTAAATTCAACATATGATATTTCCCGGTGTTATTGTTCGGCAATATTATTTTTAAGTTGGGCGAGTAATGATGGTTCCCATTCAGTCACCGACATTTCATTAACTTGCCGATATAACGTCTGGTATTGCACCGTTGCCATAGAAGAGAGTGAATGAGCTTCCATGACATCTGCAGATAGTAATCGCCAATAGAAAGCATCTCTGGGTTCTGTCGCTTGTGATAATCCTTCATCAAGCATGCTTAAGGCTGGTGCTATTCCTTCATCATCAGCTAACTGTAATGCCTCTGTACGCTTTTCATTCCAGCTACCTTGTTGAGTAATTTGAGCAACTTTAACGCTTTTATCTTGGTTAAGAAGCCAAGCGATTGTAGCTTCACTTGCAAAAGGAACTTGTCCTTTGAATGAATAAGTCAGTAGTGCTGGTAAGCGATCAACAAATGACTGAAGTTCATCTTTAATAATTGAAGCCCAATCATCCAACCCTAACGCCTTGGCAATACGAAAACTAAGAAAGTGTCCATCTAACCAATAAGGTGACTTAGTTAAACTTTCTTCAACGCGACTCCACAATTCAATATCCGCACCACGCTGTAAAGACTCTTCATAATCACTTATACGATCTGATGAAACGGGCATTAGTTGCGTTTCTTTTTGAGCATTTGCATCTGGTAAGGTATTGATTGAAAACCACATAGCAAAACGACGCACACGAATACTCAGCTTTATTGCATCACTACCAAGTTCATTTAGCGAATCTACCGCTTTCAATAACGAATTTTTAAAAGCACGCTCACTGCTGTTATCTATATCTAAATTAGGAATAGAAACCGGGGTTCCAGTCGACGTCTGACTCGTAATGACTGAAGATGACGAAACAGCAACATCTTGTGATGGTTGTGGAGCTTTAATTTTATTCTCATGATTATCACGACCAGCCTGTCCCAAGTTAACGCGAACACGCGCAGAAATATCGTTAATAATATCCACAGGCAGTGATAGCGAAGATGCTTGATTATCGAGCTCTTCAAGTAATGCCTCCAACACTTGTTTTAAATCACTGTTGAATAGGCTCCAATCTAACTTGTCTGCGGCAACATACGTTCTCTGACAAATTTGATTAAAGAATTTTTTGCGGTGTATTTCACCACGCGCCCCTGGAAATGGTTGGCATTCAAGCCAAAAATTAGAGAGAAAATCAACCAATACACCTATCGACAATGAAAAACGCTCTGGTGTTGCCTGATGCTGTAAACATTGCATCAATACGGTCAGTAATTTCAGATCCTTGGTGTGCTCTGAAAGTAAGCTTACGGCACAACTTTCCACTTCATGCCATTGCACTTCTCCATGAGAAAGAGTACCGACCTTCATCATCTGATCATCGATAAAATTTAATTGAGGATGATCTCTTAAACGCTCTCCTACTGGGTTATCCGGTGATATCGGAGCGAGAAGTTGCTCCCTTAAAGTTCCCTTCAACATGATTCACTCCTACCAGCGACAATTTTCACGCATCGGCTCTAAGGCCTCTGCTAGATTGGAGTTATCAAATTCCAGATGATCAATATCAGCCACATTTGAACGTAAAATTAATTGCGGTGAAGAAATCATCGCTTTTATTGCTCTAATAGCAGGTAAACCTCGTCCAGAACGTAATACATACCCTGTTTCATCACTCATCCACTCTTGTGTAATAACAGGAGAACCCGGTATTGATAGTTCAACTTTTCCTGCTTTAACCGGAGTCGGTAAGATCAATTCGGCACGGGTGATTTTTTCATAACACTCCAACATCAAAATTGGGGCTTTCTGATCTTTTAGCTGCTCTGATGAACGAACAGCAGCAGACGTTAACCACATTCGAGAAGCCTGATTACTGCTATCTAACTGATGAAAAATAAACCCTGATCTTTTATCCCGTTTTTTCTCACTATCAACGGCACGAAGCCATGACGATGGATATTTCACTTCTGCTTGACTGATCGACACTTGCTCTACAGGTGTATCAAAAATAGCGTCAAAGCACTGTAACCGCTCAAGTTTAGAAGGGATATCACGACAAGCTTCAGCGCGACTCAACTTGGTTTGCGTACTCGGTTGAGAAAAAACAGTCATAGAAAAGGTGTTCAACCCGATCAGTAACGTATATATCATCCACGACTTTTTCATTTAAACTGGATCTCCAACTTTTGACACTTATGTGCAAGTGTTCGTTTAGGTAAACCCAGGCTTTCAGCTGCTTTTGCACGATTACCGTTATATTGCTTTAATCGCTCGTTAATAATTGCTTTCTCATACAATTCCACTGCAATGCGTAAATCATCTATGCTTGAAAAATCGTCTTTTGGCGCAACCGTGTCTTTTATAGGAAGACTAATATCTAATGGTAATTTTGCTACAAACACCTTTTTTTGAATAAGATCATCACATTCAGTTTGTACACACGCCACTTCTATTAACGAACGTAATTCACGGACATTACCGGGAAAACTCATTTCTTTAAGGTGATCTAACGCCTTGGGAGATAAACCCAAAATATTTCGTTGTTCACGATTGTTATATTGCTGAATAAAGTAAGAAGCTAACTCTTCAATATCCCCCTTTCGATCATTAAGACTTGAGAGCAATAATGGGTATTGATAAATGCGATAATAAAGATCTTGTCTAAAGCCACCATCATTTACACTTTGACGTAAATTTACATGCGTTGCAGCGATCAAACGAAAATTAGAAGATTGCTCTTTATTAGAGCCAACCGGACGATATTGGCATGTCTCGAGCACACGTAATAGCTTCGCTTGAAGACCTAAAGATAACTCTCCTATTTCATCTAAAAATAATGACCCGCCGTTAGCTTGAGCTATCAGTCCCTTACGGTTAGCTACCGCGCCTGTGAATGCCCCTTTTTCATAACCGAACAGTTCACTTTCTAACAAGCTTTCAGGTATTGCCGCACAGTTAATCGCGACAAAAGGCTCTTTGCATCGTTCTGATAAGCTATGTAGTGCTTTTGCGACTAACTCTTTACCCGTTCCGGTTTCACCTTGAATAAGTACACTAAGGTTTGAGCCAGCAGCCACTGTTATTTGTTCTCGTAACTGTTTCATTACAGAGCTGCTTCCAATGAGCTTGCATGCCATATCTGACCATGCGCTCTTTTTCTGATGCTCTGCTTTTAGTCGTGTAATCGAGTCACTAAGTTGCTTTTTATGAGAAGACTGCGCATCCATATCTCTAATGAGTAACCACTGAGAAATAAAGGCACTGCTAAATTCACGCCAGTTTTCATCAGATAATAAATCGTTAATCTGCTTTTGTTCACCGATTAATACTTGAATAGCTGTCACATGGTTTTGACTATTCATTAAAGGAACAATAAGCAAACTACTTGATGCATCTACTTGCGAAGATAACTGCTTAAACGAATCATTTTGTTGCCAATAAACCAATTGTTGGCGATCCAGTAAAACAACTGACGCTTGCTGAAGTACGTGTGAAAAGGGATGATCAAAATCATTTACATCCCATACCCACGATTGATTTTCTGTCGCAAATAAAGTGCGACCGTCATCCGTCGGATAGATGATATAACTGGCCGTTAATGCAAGCTCTTCTTTTAACGCACTATTATAGAAATCAGTGAGTGTAGCTCGGTCACGATAACCTATTAATGCTGAGGTATAATGAAACCACTGTTGCATAACAATTACTCCACCTCACTGCAGAACTCGCCATTTTCTACCGTTAAGCAAATACGTGTAATCGCTTCACGATGAGCAAGTTTATTTAACAAAGCTAAAGAAACTGGCGGCAACATCTGCCCTTCAATGATCGCTTCTAGCATACGCGCACCATTTTCAGAGCGCGTTGCACGTACAAGTATTTCTTCAACAAGGCATGGTTCAATAACAACTTCCGCCTTATAACGAGAAGTTAATAACTTCTCTAATCGTGAGAGTTTTCCTCGAACAATTTGTGCTAAAACGTCCTTATTCAGAGGTAAATAAGGCACTACCTCCATACGCGCTAACAATGCGGGTTTAAAGAAATTCGCCAACTCTGGATACATCTTTTCTTCGATCAGTTCTGGCTGCTCTGCATAATCAACAATGGTCTGATAACCAAGGTTTGACGTTAGGAAGAACAAGATATTTTGACAATCGATTAAACGCCCTTCGCCATCAGCAAGTTCGCCTTTATCGAAAGCTTGATAGAACAGATTCAAGACTTCAGGGTGTGCTTTTTCTACCTCATCAAGTAAAACAATTGAATAAGGCATCTTTCTAATAGATTCAGTTAATACGCCACCCTCACCAAAACCAACGTAGCCCGGGGGTGAACCAATAAGACGAGAAACTGTGTGCTTTTCCTGATATTCAGACATATTTATGGTGGTTAAGAATTGCTGCCCACCATATAACTGCTCGGCTAGTTGAACCACTGTCTCTGTTTTACCCACACCACTTGGACCAACTAATAAAAATGCACCTTGAGGTCGGCCTGGACGACGAAGATCAGCACGCGCAGTCAATAAATGGCGATGAATACTCGCCAATGCGATATCCTGACCTTTAATCATTGAATTTAATACAGAGGGCAACTCAGTAATTTTAGCTAACTCATCAGTATTCATCTGATCGACAGGCACTCCCGTCCAGTCAGCAATGACTTGTGCAACCTGCACCGCATCAACCTCAGGATAAATAAGCAACTCGTCATGAGGAATAAGTGCTAATTGAGAATAAAGATCAACCAATCGATTCTGTAATTCATCAACCGACAAGCAAGATTCATCATCATCGTTCTGCTCTGGCAATAGCTCAGTCATCGGCGATAAGAGCTGTTGGCGTGTATCGATAATCTCAGTAACAAGTTCTTTTTGTTGCTGCCAATCTTTGTAGAGAGATTCACACTCAACTTGTTCTTCTAAATCTTTTTCTACTAATGCCGATAGTCGTTCTTCATCAACGGCTTTGCCTAATAATTGCTGACGATTGATCATTTGAATTTCAAGCTGACGTTGATAACTACCACTTTCAATCTCAGAAATTCTGCGAGGAGGTGCTGTAAGATTAATAGCAATACGTGCACAAGCCGTATCTAAGACATCAATAGCCTTATCGGGAAGTTGACGACCAGATACATAACGAGCAGACAATTCTGCTGCCGCACGTAGCGCATCATCACTGATCAATACATTATGCGAATTTTCATACACGCAGTGCAGACCACGCATAATATCAACAGCTTGCTCGGTTGTTGGCTCATCCAATTTAACTAACTGGAAGCGTCGAGTAAGGGCGGGATCTTTCTCAAAGTACTTTTTGTACTCTTTCCACGTTGTTGCCGCAATTGTACATAATTCACCACGAGCTAAAGCAGGTTTAAGTAAGTTCGCAGCATCACCACCACCCTCTTGATTACCAGCACCAATCAAAGTGTGAGCTTCGTCGATGAAAAGAATGATCTTCACTGGTGAATTTTTTACTTCATCAATCACTGACTTCAAGCGTTTTTCAAATTCACCTTTTACTGATGCCCCTGCTTGCATAAGCCCTAGATCAAGCAACCATAGCTCAACACGCTGAAGCTGCTCAGGCACTTTGCCCGATTCAATACGTGAAGCGAGACCTTCAATAACGGCACTCTTTCCAACCCCAGCATCACCGACAACGATGGGATTGTTTTTGCGTCGACGACATAAAATATCAATCATTAGATTAATTTCATTATCGCGGCATAAGACAGGATCTAACTTACCTTGGCGAGCTTGCTCTGTAACATTTGAACAAAAACGATTAAGCGCACTATCACCAGAGTTTACATTTAGTGGCGCTTTTGTTTCGCCAGAATTTACAACAGGTGTTTCAGCAGAATCCGCTACAAGTGATGTGAACTCTTTACGTAAAGCCTCTCGATTAATATTTTCAAAGGCTTTTACTAGGCTAAAACTTAAATAACGATCGGGGCGAATAAGTGCTGCTAAGAAAATAAGACCCGATCTTAACTCTGCTTCATTCATTTCTGTTGATGCTAATAACCATGCATCTTGAAGTAGTTCAACCAGTAAAGGTGAAAAGCTCGGATATGTATCATTCTCTTTATCATGCGGCATTGCATCACCACACAACTGCTTAACAACATCCGTTTTTAAATTAACTTGTTCAAGTAAAACCCTAATATCTGATAAAGGATTTTCTAGAATAGAAAATAAAAGGTGCTCAATAGTAACTTCATTATTTTCACGGCTCATACATAACGATGAAGCCTGTTCTAATGCAATTTTTGTTTGTGCATTTAATTTATTGATGAGTACAGGGAGTTCTATTCTGATCACAATGAAGTCCTATTGAAGAATGTGATTAAGCTGTGTTAAAACATCTAAAGATTTATTATTAAGTAAGATTGAATACGCGATATAAATAGCAACCCAAGATAGACCAAAACCTATAAATACAGCCCAAAGAGGAATCTGTCTCGTTAACTTATATTTTTTTTGTGCAACATGTTTTGTTGCGGTAGTTAACGGTTTCGGTTCTTTATCTATTCTTCTTAACGTTTCATAAAGATTTGAAACGACTTTATCAAACGCTTCTTGACCATTATTCATCACCTTATATCGACCTTTAAATCCTTGCATCAAACAAAGATAAATAAACATCAATAAATCATGATAACGTTCTGGCTCAGTCATTAATCGAGATAAGATCGAGAAAACTTTTTCTCCACCCCATGTTTCATTGTGAAAACGCGTCAGCAATGAATGTTCAGCCCATATGCTATCCGCTCCCCAAGAAGTACTCATTACCGCTTCATCGATAAAGGAGCAGAGAACATAGCGATAAGCTAGGATCACAGCATGATCATTACCTGCTTCGGTGAGCTCTACCTCTATCGCTTTAATTTCCTCAACAACTTGATGATAAATTTCTTCAATATTATCGCAGCTACTTAAACTACGAATGCGTGACGTCATGCCCATTAGCGGCGTGGCAGCATCAATCAATAAATTAATATTGCTACCGCGTAACTGGAACCAAAAGTCCTGATCAAGATTTGTATTCTCTACATTGTCATACAATAAATCATCATAGTGCGTGTTGCGTATACGGCCTTTCTTTTGAATAGTATGATCCATCATCATTAGCTCCTGATTGCCCAAAATTGAAGATCAAGTTCAGGAAAATCACCTGCAACATGGAATGCAAAGCCACTTGAATTATTAAGCATCTGCCAAGTTTGGCTCGTCTTGTCCAATTTAAAGTACGTGTATCCAGCGTGGTAAGGTAACTGACGTGGAGCCACAGGTAATGGTGACAATGGGATACCCGGTAACTGCAATGAAATAAGTTCACGAATCTTTTCAACAGACGCAATTTTTGTTTGATGCATAAATAGCTTACGCAACTCTTCCTGCGGAATACGAGCACGTACAGCCAAGATAAACTCAGCATCAGTAACCAAGTTAGTGTCCTGAATCGAGGCCACCATGAGACCGTATTTTCTTTTCTGCAATTGAATAGATACGGCACGCGGCTCAAGAACAATACTCAATGCCTGTCGTAACATAGACATCACAGGCATAAATGCCTGCTCAGGCATGTCATGGTTATAACTTGCAAACTCGGGCGTCATACGACTTTCATCAGTAAAAGTCGCTAGTTCTCCACAAAATGAAGTGAGTTCCTTATATAACTCTTCAGGATGAATACTACGTAAATGCGCGATATGCTGAAGTCTTGGCTGCATGCGATTAAGCATCTGAAGTAACATGAAATCTGCCACATCGGCTACGCCACCTTGATTAGGAGAACCTAAACGTAATGCAATATTTTTTGCTCGCTCTCTCATTAAGCCAGCCATTTCACCGACAAAGCGCTGTAATCGTGGTACTGCTTTCACATTTAAATGGCAAGGAATAAAGTTGTCATCCAACATCACACTGCCATCAGGACGTTTTTCTAAAATTCGTGCAATAGCAATAGACGCGTATGCACTTCGGTCATCCTTACCAAGCAAAAGGCGAACACTTGTTGAGCCAACGTCCATTAAGCAGCTGTCACCTTGAATGGATTGGATATCTCTGACTTCTTCACGTTTACATTTATAACGTGTCATACCACCCGCAGTTTCATTCCAACTAACTTCCGCGAGTGAGTCACTACGTAAAGGGATCGCTAAATAAATAATTTGATTGGCTAATGAACTATCAGCCACTTCCAACGCATCAGGCAACATGTCTTGCTGAGGAATATTAAAAGGTGTGCCGTCAGGCATAATACCAGCCGCACGTTCAATTGCGATGCGACCAAAACTTAGGTATTCCAAATTTAAGCTTAATTCTGTTATTCCATATAAATAGAGACTGACAGAATTAAGTCTTTCATCAATGATGCTTTCAAAATAGCGCTGCTGTTGTTGGAAGTGTTGAGGTTTAATAAATAAACCTTCATTCCATATTACTCGGTTTTTTGATGACATCTACTCAACCCTATCTAGCACAACTTGATTATCTTTTAAATAAATAAGCAAGTGATAATCACGACCTAACGTTTTTACTTTTACAGACTTTTTCCAATCACTATTATCGCTATCAGAAAATAAAGCCATCACACCGATATAACGCGTGTCTTCATCTAATTTAATTTCTTCGACGAACTTAAATTTATTCGGCAGCATGACATAATCATAAACATCAACATAATTACTCTTTAGTGCTTTTTTATATTCAAAAGCTAGCTGATCATAAGATGCTGAATTAAACATAGAGTCATCTTCAAATTCGAAAACTTTTAATTCAACTGGTGAGGCTTCATTATTCCCATTCGTATTTATTGAATCGGTACTCACCATGCTGATTGTTATCGTACTTGGCTCTGATGCCGGATCATATTTAGAGCTACAACCCATCAACGTTAAGGCAAAAATAAAAACCATGTGGAACAAAGACGACGATTTCATCCAGCTACACCTCTTGTTGTTTATCACGCAGGTTTTTATCGTAAGATTGATCAAAAATCTCCCAGAATAGCTTTTCAAATCCATGCTGACGATTTGAAGTCAACTCTTTATGATAACTTTGATACATTTCCCAAGCCCATGCTTCTGGTGATTCACCAACCGATTGGCCAGGACGACGATAACGTAAAAACCTTCGCATCAACACTTCAGGTGAAAAGGCTTGAATAATTTGATTCAGTGCCTCGCTAATTGCAGTATGTACAGCATCATTATGATCTTTAACTGTGCGAAGACTTTCTTCGATGGCTGCTGGTGCAGATAAGTGAACAAGACTACGTTGGCTATCAAACATAACCTGTACTGTTTCGTCATAACTTAAACCAAGTCGTAACGGGTTATCTTCAATGGGTTGCAAGTTCTTATTCATCACACCATATCGACTGGTATTAACTTGTTGATGAAGTTCTATTAACCCTTTTACTGCAGCTTGTAATGATGCTCCCATCTCTTCAGATAGCATTTGCATTTCAGCTAAATCATCACTGTTATTCGTTCTAACGCCTAAACCACGAAATAGCGGACCCGTTAATAAATGGTTTTCATCTGTTGCTACCATCGAATTATTATTCGAACCAGAAAAACCTCGTCCCATTTCTTCTTCAAGCAGATCCAGCGTGTTATCGTCCATTCTAAGTTCCTTGCTATTTAAAGTAGTCGCTATGTATCCCGATGATTTTTCATCAGCATTCAACGTAGATTTAAAACCGCTTAATGTAATAGCTGACGTTGTGTCATTTTCAGTATCGGCTTGTATTGTCTGGGCATCACCAATCCACGAATCACATTCAGAAATTAATGACTGTGTATTATTAAGAGATACTGCTGGCTTATTTCGTGTAATTAACGATTCAACTTCTGTTTTATGTTTGAGTTGATCGAGTGCTAATAATGGATCATCCACATTCGCTTTTTGATCCTTAGTTGTGACATCTAGCTCATCACCAAATAAATCAATATCAGTTGATTTAGATAGCATCTCTTCAATGTCTTTATCATTTTCAGTGCATGCTTCACCGATAGAAACACGAATGAAATAAGGACCAATTGAAATAACATCATTTTCATTTAAACGCGCATGCTTGTGCCAACCAATCGGCATTGAAGCACCATTGATATAGGTTTGATTCGAAATATCAGTGATACAAAAACAGCCATCAATCATTGTGATCTGACAGTGAACCGGTTCCAAAACTCCGTCTCTATCAGCTAGGTGCCAAAAACTCGATGAACTAGAACCAATCGCGCCACCAGCAGATGAAAATTCTTTCGTTGCCGACAAACCCGGTTCTAAGAACCGAGTATTAGTAACTTTTAACTTTAGTCGTTGTTGTTCCGCCATTTTTAGCCCCTTTACTGACGAACTTGTATACAAACTTTACGGTTATTATTCGTCTCACCTAAGAAAGAAGACCAACCTAACGACAGCGTTGAGCCTTGTATCAATTGCAATGAAGGTACTTCGTCTTCTTTAAGCTCTAACTCCAGATCAAATGCCATTTGCTCACGAAGAATAAATTCAACCAGCTTACAAAATGGCAAATACTCTTTGCCTGACGGTAAAAAATCATTGAATCGTGATTGGGTAAGATCTTTAATCTCAATAACAAATTTTCCCGTGCAATCACGAACCGTCGAGCCAATAATTGTACTTTCACCTAACTCACAGTTTGCATTTCCAAGACACATTCGTTGATGATTGGGTATGTCTACTTTACGCTCTACCCACTGACGAATAACAACGTTATCCAAATCAAAACAATGAGAAATGATACCTGCAACAATTTGTGGGGAACGGCTTCTACCAGCTAATGTACCGGCGTATGAAAGCATTTTCCCCCAGTTAATTGCGGTTTCACCACGAAGGTCTTCATCAGCCAAGCCGACTAAGGCAAATAACTGAGAAGAGAAGGCATCACTGGCATTTTCTTTAAACCGAATGTAATAACGGTATTTACGCCAAATTCGATATACCAACGCCAATAGTCGGTTATTAAAGAAATCGAGAAAATGCCGTCTTAACCCCGTTTCACTCTCAGATGCTATTTCTTCTAATAAAAAACCCGGTAATGGTGATTGAGCACCATTTAATCCAAAGAACGTCGTTTCTAAACAGAAACCACCTTGCTCCAATATCTCTAATTTTGAAATATCACTCGCAGCAAACCCTAAACTCGGATTGGCTTTAAACAGTAAACGACAATGTGTTTCCCACCCTTCGGTCTCAGGATCTTCATCAGCTAAGCGCTGTAAAAGTTCGACTAATTGATAAAAGTCGTAAGACCGAACTTGTTGCTCTACTATTGCTAATTGATCGGATGCAAGATGGTCACAATCAAGATCTATATCAAAGGCTGTAGACCCGTCTGCGTTCCCCATGAATATCGTTCCTGATTGACACTGTTAATTACAATAAGCTCATGAAATGAATTGATACTTGCATACAAAGAAAAGAAGCGACTTAACACACTCCCAAACAAATACAAATCCCCTTCAGAGCTGAACGCTTCTTCGTTAAGCACTAACTCAGACTGTAAACCTCGAACAGGTAATCCTTTGATGATCCGTTCAATTGGCTTAGATGTAATTTTTACGATCCCATCAAGTCTGTGTTTAGCAACACGCTCAGCTTGTCTATCGACAAGTGCTCTAAAGTCATAAGCTCGAAGTACAGAACACAGTGCATCTTTCGAAAGCAATGAAAGATAGTTAAGCGATAAATTTGAAATCAATGTCCACAACAAGCTGCCATCTAACGTCGGCCTTAACGGCTGTGTTGGTTCTGTGATGTTAGAAAAAGTCACAAAAGACGGTGAACTATTTGTTTGCACACAAATATCACCAATCCCTAACTCCAATGGCAATTGTCGATTCGTACACGTTAACTGCAATGAAATCGCTTCACTGGTTCCGACATTTAGCGTTTCATCCCCACGAACAAATGAAATGTAATGATCAAAACCATCATTTCTTACACTCTCTCTCACCCTTGCGCGGTAATAGAGCGCTAATCGGTGGCGAGAACGTTCGATTTCATGTTGAAAACTTTCAAAAGAGGTATAAACACGCTTTTGCCCCTTTGAACGTAACTTGTGATCCTCTTGTCGCCCTTCTACATGATCAATACTGAAAATTTCATAATGAGCAGGAAGACGACTTGAAGGTGCAATGCGATATTCCGCCCGCTTTCCCGTTAAATCGATAGGATCAGAATCATGAGTAAATAGATTGATAATCGGTGTACAAAATAATTTAAAGCTATCTTTACGTACGCGAACATCGGCAGGTAGCGTTCTTGAAAAAACAAATTTCAATTGAAACTTTCTACCCATATCCGGCGTGATATAACGAT
The DNA here is from genome assembly GCF_003026135.1 of Photobacterium sp. GB-36. Lineage (NCBI taxonomy): Bacteria > Pseudomonadati > Pseudomonadota > Gammaproteobacteria > Vibrionales > Vibrionaceae > Photobacterium > Photobacterium sp. GB-36. The sequence goes on from NZ_PYNY01000035.1 coordinate 17,397, forward strand.
CAAGATTAACCAAATCACCAAATAAAAATGCATCTGGAAACGTTAAGTATTCTTGTAAAATACGATAACCTTCATAAACATTTTTTGGATATGGCATTACCGCATCAGAGGAATCAAAGCCACAGCTTTTAAATTGTGATGCAGGAATCGCTATCGTTTTATCACTACACACTAATTCAATATGTGATAAATAATGGTTTAGCCATAAATACAGCATCTGCGCGCTGTACTGATGTCCACCCAAGAACAATGACAGCGCTTTTAGATCTATATCGGGTAAACTTTGTTCGCCTAATACATCGAAATTCAAATCAATGATTGACGACTCCCGGCTATGGGTAGTCGCAACATCAACCAACTCCAAAGGATAAATATCTAGGTTTCGGCAAGTTCTAAACCGACACACAGTATCGAACACCGCTTCACTATCAACATCTGTATTTGCTGGTATTATTTGACGAACACTTATTGCTTTTTCAATCGGTGTAAATTGAACAATACTCAAGCTTGGTACAGGCCTTAAATAATTAGGCCAAAGCATGTTGATTATAGAATGTGTGAGCTCAGGAAATTCATCTTCAACTTTTTCACGTAAACGAGCCGTTAAAAAAGCAAAGCCCTCTAATAATCGTTCAACATCAGGATCTGTATTTTTCCCTTGTAAAAAACGAGATAATTGAGGATGTACTTCGGCAAAAGCAACGCCTTGCTCTTTTAAAAAAGCAAGCTCATCCCTAAAATATTTTTCTTGTGACAAAGTTAAATTACTCTGTATTTACGACTATTATCCAACATCAAATCAATACGCACCGAATCATGCAGTGCTCTTGAATTAATACATGCTGTAATATGAAAGAAAATATTTAATGGACTTTCATCATTTGGCACATATTGAATATCAATCTTGTCTAAACGTGGCTCGTAGCGCTCAAGACAATGACGAATTGCCAGCTTAATTTGTAATGCCAGATCATGCGTACCTAAAGTTGCATCATTAAAATCAATTAATCCCAAATGAGGCGCACACAGCGCTTCACCTAAACGAGTGTTAAGTAATTGCGCAACATTGCGTTTAATTGAATTTAAAACATGTTTAGCATCCGGTCCTTTCGTCATCACTTTTCGCGGCGCATTAGTTTCTAAACGTTCAAAGAGACTAACACCATAAGCCCTATCTTCTAGTTCTATATAAGACATTGAAATTATGCCTGATCTAAACGACCAACTAGTGATAACTCAAAGTTTGCGCCCATGTATTTAAAGTGAGGGCGAACAGACAATGCCACTTGGTACCAACCTGGATCGCCCTCAACATCAAGTACTTCAATTTTCGCAGCACGTAAAGGACGGCGACTACGAACATCAGCTGGTGGGTTTTCCTGATCAGCCACGAATTGTTTAATCCATGCGTTCAATTCACGCTCAAGATCTTGACGCTCTTTCCAAGAACCAATTTGTTCACGTTGTAATACTTTCACATAGTGCGCTAAGCGGTTAATGATCATCATATAAGGCAATTGAGTACCTAATTTGAAGTTCATTTCAGCTTCGCGCCCTTCTTTCGTATTAGGGAACACTTTTGGTTTCTGAACTGAGTTTGCAGAGAAGAATGCAGCGTTATCACTACCTTTACGCATGGTTAATGCAATAAAGCCTTCTTCAGCTAATTCAAATTCTTTACGATCTGTCACTAACACTTCTGTTGGGATTTTTGCTTGTAATTCACCCAAAGATTCAAATAAATGAACAGGTAAATCTTCAACAGTACCGCCACTTTGAGGACCGATGATATTTGGACACCAACGGTATTGAGCAAAGCTATCAGTTAAACGTGAAGCCAAAGCAAAAGAGGTATTACCCCATAAGTAGCTTTCGTGTGAATCACTCACGTTTTCACGGTAATTAAATGTTTTAGTTGGGTTCTCTTCTGGATCGTATGGGGTACGAAGAAGAAAACGTGGAGCCGTTAATGCAAGGTAACGAGAATCTTCAGATTCACGTAATTGTCGCCATTTAATATAGCGAGGGCTGTCAAATGTTGCTTTTAAATCTTTAATATTTGGTAAGTCTTCAAAAGATTCGATACCAAAAAATTCTGGTGCTACACCTGAAATAAATGGAGCGTGAGCCATTGCACCCACAGCACCAATGTATTGAAGTAGCTTAATATCAGGCGATGATGGCGTGAATGAGTAATTACCAATGATAGCGCCAATAGGCTCACCACCAAATTGTCCGTATCCAGACGAATATACATGCTTATATAAACCAGATTGAGACGTCTCTGGCGCAAATTCGAAGTCGTCTAAAAGCTCTTCTTTAGTCGCATGCAATAATTCAATTTTATTGTTTTCACGAAAATCAGTACGATCAACAAGCATCTTCACACTACGCCAAGCAGATTCAACCTTTTGAACCTCTTCACAGTGTAAAATTTCATCCATTTGCGCACTAATCTTACTGTCTAACTCAACAAGCATCTGATCAACAAGTCCTTTATTGACTTGTTCTACACCAGCATTACCCAGTAAATTTTCAATGAATGCAGCCACCCCTTTCTTGGCAATGTCATAACCTTCATCGGACGGAGTCATGCGTGTTTGAAGCATAATTTCATCAAGTAAACTGCTTTCAGTTGTACTTGATGATTCAATTGTTTTTTGTAAAGACATTTATCGTTCTCTTAAAATTAAAACCAAAAGGAAATTACTATTTCTCACCTTCGCCACTAACAAGTTGTAACTCGTTAAGTAGCTTTTCACGTGACTCGTCAGATTCAATTAGTTCTTGAAGACGAGAACGAAATGCTGGAATATTTCCAAGTGGTCCTTTTAAAGCAACTAATGCTTCTCTTAATTCAATCAGTTTTTTTAATTCTGGAACTTGTTGACTGATTGCATCAGGAGAAAAATCATTAAGACTTTTAATTGAAAGATTAATTGATAAGTCAGAATCATCGTCTGAAAGTTTGTTTTTCACAGAAGTTGTCAACGATAATTTACTTTCGCGCATAACCGATTCAAAGTTATTTTTATCAACTGAAACGGCTTTACGCTCTTCTATAGGTTTATCTTCCCCATCACCTTTAAATTCACCCACAACAAGTGTTTTTAATGGTAGCTCTACTTCAGATTGAACATCACCTTTGTGAGGAACGTATTTAATATTAATACGTTCTTTAGGTGCGACGGTGCCTTCTTTAGACATTTTAAACCCCGTTATTTTTATTATTTACAACGAATAGATAAACCAGCAGATTTAACATCTTTAACAAATTAAAAATGAAAATGTTATTTTTAATTAAATATGCTTTATTATTTATATTATTTCCTAACCAACAAAAATGCTTCTAGATAACAAATATTGCTTGCAGTGAATTAAATAGTAATTACCGTTGCATATCAAGCAATATTGTATAGATTTTGAGACACTAAAATCTATTAATACATACAAATAAGAATTTTAATAAATTCAAACACAACATAAAAAACTATTGATTCCATAACCTTAAACCCAGCATTAACATATTAACGCTAAACTCCAGACTAAAATGCTATGTTTTTTTTAAAATATTGAATAAATTAAAAAACCAAATATATGTGATAGCCTTCCCAAAAAACAAACTCCCATATAAAAAATTCAGTATAAAAATGTGCTTCATTCTATTAATAATTTAGAGAGCCTAATTAATATAATAGAATAAAGGATATGATTTTAATAATACTAGGCCCTTTCTCACTAATAAGAATATTGTAAATAAAAAATTTAAAGCAATACCTGATATTTAACATTCGGGCAAGATCTTGCCCGCTTCGTTATTAACAGACTCCATTAAAAAAGAGATTGTTAAATAAACTTTATTATTTACATTTTACTAACCATATCTATTGCGCGTTTTTTATTTTTTAGCCATTTTTTTAAGCCCTTAATCATTGCTTATTCAGATGACAAATCATTACCAATAAAAATTCTTTAATCACGAAAGTAAGCAAGATCTTGCCCAAATCGAGCAATAAGTTGCCCAGCCGGGCAAGATCTTGCTCGATATTTACTAGCGTAAAAAAGCAAAACCCATACTTATCAGTAACTTAAAAACTGGCACACTTCCTGCTTTAACAGCACGTCATCACAGCATAGGCTGTGTCATTTACTCCATCATAAAATAGGATACTAAGATGCCAACTCCTTGTTATATCGCGATCCAAGGCCAAACTCAGGGTAACATCACAGCCGGTGCATTCACGCCTGATTCTGTCGGTAACATCTATGTTGAAGGTCACGAAGACCAAATGCTTGTTCAAGAATTCAAGCACGTTGTTACTGTTCCTACAGACCCACAATCAGGTCAGCCTTCAGGTCAACGTGTTCACAAGCCATTTAAATTTACCGTGGCACTGAACAAAGCCGTTCCTCTGATGTACAACTCATTGGCATCAGGTGAAATGCTACCGTCTGTAGAGCTAAAGTGGTACCGCACATCGGTTGAAGGTAAACAAGAGCACTACTTCACCACAACGCTGACCGATGCAACGATTGTTGATATCAACACCCACATGCCACACTGCCAAGATTCATCAAAAGAAGACTTCACTCAGCTTATTGAAGTCTCAATGGCTTACCGTGCGATTAACTGGGATCACACGGTATCGGGCACATCAGGTGCTGATGATTGGCGTGCACCGCTAGAAGCGTAATCACTCCACCATGTCTCAGCCTACACACGCCTGTGTAGGCTGCTTTTCGTTTATGCCTTTGCTAAATACGCCGCAAGGCCGACGTTAGCAAAGGTTTAATCACGAGGTCAGTATGGCAACAAAAACGGGTTTGCAATTTACATTTGAAGTCGATGGGCTAGAGGCTGATGCCTTTGCCGTTACGCAATTTTCAGGCACTGACAACCTGTCTATGCCTTTCGCCTTTACCATCGACTTAGCCAGTCGTCACCCGGCCTATACGCCGCAAGAAACCGTCGATAACACGGCCACGCTCACGGTCTGGCGAGACGGTGAGCAGCAACAGCAATGGCATGGCATTATTCGACGTTTTACCCAAGGTGACACAGGCCATCACCACACCTTGTATCAGGTAGAGTTTGTACCGCCAGCAGCCCGCCTCGCGTTGCGCCATAATAGCCGTATCTTTCAAACACAAACGGTGCCTGAAATTATCTCGGTGATATTACAAGAATTAGGGATTACTGATGTTGATTTCGTTTTAACGCGAGATTACGTGCCGCGTGAATATTGCGTCCAGTACCGTGAAACAGATTTAGCCTTTATCGACCGCATTGCCGCAGAAGAAGGCCTGTTTTACAGCTTTGTCCATGATAATAAAAAGAATTCCCTGCGCTTTTCTGATGACACCCAAAGTGCCGCTCGACTGGCGGCACCACTGCCTTATAACAGCCGCAGTGGTGGGCAAAGTGGCGTGCCTTTTGTGCGCACCTTTGCTCGCCATACGCAAATGCGCCCATCGTCTGCGCAACTCAAAGATTACAGTTTTAAAAAGCCGGCTTATAGCTTCTTACAAACAGCCAATGCGAAAGAAGCCGATTACCAGCAAGCCAATTACGAACATTACGATTACCCAGGGCGTTACAAAGACGATGCCAGTGGTAAGCCGTTTACTTCTTTTCGACTCGAATCATTACGTCGTGATGCCAATACAGCCTATGGTGAAAGTAACATCCACGGTTTAATTGCTGGGGTGAACTTTGCCTTGCAAGAGCACGATGATGAGCAATGTAATGACGAATGGCTCGTGGTGGCGGTTAACCATATGGGCACGCAACCGCAAGCATTAGAAGAAGCTGGAGGACAAGGTGTAACGACCTACAACAATGATTTTATTGTGATACCCGGTCATCGCCCATGGCGAGCCCCTTACACGGCTAAGCCTCGTGTTGATGGCCCACAAATTGCGATGGTTGTGGGCCCTGAAGGCGAAGAGATTTACTGTGATGAATACGGTCGCGTAAAAGTCCAGTTCCCATGGGACCGATACAGCAACAGTGATGATAATGCGAGTTGCTGGATACGTGTCTCCCAAGGTTGGGCGGGGAGCCAATATGGCATGGTCGCACTGCCGCGTATTGGTCATGAAGTGATTGTTAGTTTCTTAGAAGGTGACCCAGACCAACCGATTATCACTGGCCGCACTTACCATGCGACCAACAAGCCCCCTTACCCGTTACCAGCCAATAAAACCCGTACGGTATTGCGCACGGAAACGCACCAAGGTGATGGCTATAACGAGCTGCGCTTTGAAGATCAAGCAGGCAAAGAAGAAATCTACGTTCACGCGCAAAAAGACGTGAATACCTTGGTGGAAAACGATCGCAAAGACGACATCAAACACGATTTGCACCTTGATGTAGACAATGAACGCTTCACCCACATTAAAGCCCACGACCACCTAACCGTCGACGGTGAAAGCCGTACTCATGTAAAAGCCGATCAAACCGTTGCGGTTGATGGCAGCTTACACATGAAACAAGGCCAAGCCTTACTGGTGGATGCAGGAAATGAAGTGCATTTGAAAGGCGGCACAAAAGTGGTGATAGAGGCAGGCGCAGAGCTGACCTTAAAAGCCGGCGGCAGCTTCATCAAAATCGACGCATCAGGCGTATCGCTCTCAGGAGCGGCAGTCAACATCAATGCAGGTGGCAGTGCGGGCAGTGGTAAGGGATATGGCGGTATTGCTCCGTTACTTCCGGGAGAAGTTGAACTTGCAACAACATTAGCACCGACAGTAACAGTCCCCATTGCCGCATTTATGAAAGCAGAAAAAGCCAATGTACCATTGGTAAAAGCCTGCCCTCTGGCGGAGAAAAGCGAATGTTGAGCAAAATAGAAAATATTCACCCGTTATATTGGGTTGTTAATCATGAATCATATAAAGAAGTCTTAAACTCTAATGCCAGCTATTTGGAAAGTGCAGAGCCTTTATTTACGACTGACTATTTTCATAATTTGGTCGACGTGTCTCCATGGGTCATTAAAATCACGAACAATCATAAGAGCCTAAATGAAGCGTTATTGACTAAAGGTATCATGTTTGAAGCCCCCTTGTATGAAATGTTGATTGCCCATTTACGTTCACTGTTAATGGCTGGCTATCAAGGTGAAAGTGTCATGTTTCGCTTTTATGACCCGGGCATATTTAATGCGGTATATCAAAACAGTACCTTAGAGCGTCGTGTACTCTTTATGGGAGCTGCACATCGTGTTCATATGACAATCAATGGCGAACAAACCTGTTTGGAAAATCCTTATCAAGATCAGTTTTCTCTTCAACAGGCACCGTGGTGGGTACTCAACGATGAAGACTTTTCTGAACTTTATAACATTAATAACCACGCCTATTGTGTTTCAAGGAGACTTTGGCAAAGCGTACCTGAATTAATGGAAAAATTGAGTAAGAAAGAGTCGGATTTAACGGCTTTATTTCATCAAGGTAGCCTATCGATAGAAAGAGAGTCATTAGAGTTTTGGACCATCGCTCAACTGATAGTTACGACCCACACACCCTCATCTTTGGTCATAGAACAATTACGTTTAGACAGTGATGAGCAAAAAGAGCTGCAATATTGGTTAGGGAAAATCTCATGAGTAATCCTACAGGCGCAAGTCCATTTTGTATCCCATGTGAACGTTCAGAGAATTGGATTGAATTTCTGTTCGTCGATGAACACAACGTGCCTTTTAAAAATATCCAAGGTCAATTGACTGATGCTTCCGGTGCCACCATTAAGATACAGCTCAAAGATGAGCCGACTCTAGTGAAAACACTGGCCCCTGGCCCAGTCACGTTAATGTTTGATAATGTTGCATGGTTAAACGAATCACAACAACGAACATCACTTGAAGAGGCGGAAGAGGAAACGGTCAGTAAACGCCTTGAATCTGTAGGCTATGACAGCAGTTCCAAAAAGCTCATTACAGCCACCGCAGGAGACTTTGTTGAACTACAATCAGGACAAGTGCTTCCACCTAAACACGTCGCTGAAGCTGAAGGTGAGGTGACATTAATTACGAATAATAGTTATGTTATCAAAATCAAGGGGTTTAATTATATAACCCTTCGGGTCGGCCTGTTTTTCGATGGTACAGCCAATAACACATACAGCTCTGATTGGGGGCTCGAGCAAATTAAGCGTTATAACCCAATGTGGCAATCGCGTTTTGAAACTGCTAGCCATAATGGTTCAGTTCCGATAAAAGATTTAGATGACCGATGCTTTCAATTTCCTCAAAATGAAAAATTTTGCATCCCGGTTGAAAATAAACCGGATGAAAACCAGTGTGTCGAGGTTTATGAAGTTACCAGTAGCGCTGCTAATGAACATACAAATATTCAGAAATTATTTGAACGTTATCCAGATGGGCGAAAACCGAATATGGAAGAGCGAATTGCCTATCATAGTGAATATGTGACGGGAATTGGCACTGGTAACAGCACTGATATTGCTCCGGCTGATGAATCTTTACTTGGTCAAGGACTCGGCATTGGCGATTATGGTGTCACTCAAAAAGCGGAAACTGGGATTAAACAGTTATGTGGAAGCCTGAAAGATATACGCCCCATATTATTAGAGGTTTTTGATAAATTTGATGGTATTAAAAAGATCGAGTTAGATGCGTGGGGATTTAGTCGAGGCGCAGCTGCGGCACGCCATTTCATCAACCTTGTGTTAGAAGGCGTTGATGGTATTTTTGTTTCTCAAATAACACAAGCTTGTCAAGATAATAACATCAACTTTGCTGTTAACTTTGACTGGCAAGACAATCGCTATTGTGAAATCACCTTCGCGGGCATTTTTGATACTGTCGCAGCAATCACAGACTTCACTAAAGCTGATTTCTCGCCACATAACGACAAAACGGGAAACGTGAAATTATGGTTAGACCCCGCTCGTGTTAAACATGCCGTTCACTTAACGGCCCATCGAAAAGCGGAATACCGTTACAATTTCTGTCTCAATAAATTTAACTCGGCGTCTAATTTTATTGAGCTTGAAGTCCCGGGGTGTCACTCAGACATCGGCGGTGGTTATTATGCATCTGCGACATTCGATAAAGGTTATCTATTACCGCTACTGGAAAATAAGTGTGTGAAAACGCTGACTCAAAGAGGTCGTTTCGATAATAGTGAATTACGCAAAATCCAGACACGTTTTGAAGATTATCTTCAACAACACAAAGAAAAAGAAATCGCAATGGGCTGGAAAGATAGTCATTTTATGATGCGCACCTATGTAACAAACTGGGGCAAAAATCAGAAGCAGATATCAACCAAATTATATTACCGCCGCGTTGTACAGGGCGACCTTTCTCGATTGTATTTACGCCTTATGTACGGCCTAGCCTGCCATTATGGGGTGCCATTGGATGATAAGGTCGAGGATATGACTATATGGAACAACAAAGATTTTCCTACCTATATCGTTCCTCAAACAGTAGGCTCAATCCCTTTTGGTCGAGATTGCGAAACAATCCTAAAAGACGCTAAAAATGGGGAAATAGATAAAATTATTAAATCGTTGTGTAACGATGAACGTTTACACGATTTTATGCAAAACGAGCTGATTCACCATTCTGCTGATGGGGGGATAGCTAATCATCCATTTTATAATGACGATGACAGTATTGCCTGTCGTCAAATATTCGAATGTAAACAAGGACAGTAAATGAAAAAGATCATATCAACAGGAGTACTCTGCCTATTACTGGCTGGTTGTAGCATGATGAATAGAGAACGCGTACCTGATGAAGTTCCGAGTTGGACTGTGGCTTATGCTATGCCATCATTTTATCCAGTCAGAGTCACTAAAGCATATGGTATTAATACGCAAGAAGATTGGACCTCTATTTTACACACTCATAGTCAATTTATGACGGTTAGTGACTTCAACCGTATTAAGGGCTTTTTACCTGATTATAATGGCTATGGATTACCACTCTACTTTACTACGATGGGCGGGTATAGACAAATTCGACCTACCAATCATTTACCCGATAAAGTCGTGCTTTACTGGACATCCCTTTTTAACGCGAAGTTCTATATTACTGAATTAGATGTTACCCAAAAAATGAAAGCGCTGATGTATAAACAACAAAACCATGTTGAGGCTGATGGAATAAACCGAACCTGCTACCAAACGACATTTGATTTTGGCTTCTTACCAAATGGACAAGTGAAAGTGTGGCTTGAAGGGTGTGGCAAGTATACGTACGTTACTGAGCTATCGCCAACTAGCACACCCGAAACGGACTATAACGGAAGTACTTACTCTGATCACAACCAGACAAGAAACTCTGTACTTAAAAGAGCTAAAAAGGCTAACGCAACCTTAACGCCTATCCCTTGGGACAAGGTAAATAAGGTTTATACATCTAATCATTTTACTGTTGACCAGCTTCATTAATATTGGCCTACCGCCTCACAGAAACCAGTGAGGCGCTCAATTAAAAATCTAGATTAAGCGTTCCTTAAACAAAGACTGTAAATGAAAAATATTATATCAACAGGGGTGCTCTGCCTATTACTGGCTGGTTGTAGCATGATGAATAGAGAACGCGTACCTGATGAAGTTCCGAATTGGACTGTAGCTTATGCTATGCCATCATTTTATCCAGTCAGAGTCACTAAAGCATATGGTATTAACACGCAAGAAGATTGGACCTCTATTTTACATACTCATAGTCAATTTATGACTACCAGTGCATTAAAACGTATAAAAGAGTTTTTACCCAACTATGATGGTTATGGGTTACCTCTCGCTTTTGCTACTATGGGAGGAGCTTCACAAATCCAACCTACCAATCATTTACCCGATAAAGTCGTGCTTTACTGGACATCCCTTTTTGACGCGAAGTTCTATATTACTGAATTAAATATCACCCCAAAAATGAAGGCGCTGGCTTATAAAAAGCAAAGTTACACTAGACCAGAAGATGGAAGGCGTAAAACTTGTTACCAAACGACATTTGATTTTGGCTTCTTACCAAATGGACAAGTGAAAGTGTGGCTTGAAGGGTGTGGCAAGTATACGTACGTTACTGAGCTGTCACCAACTAGCACACCCGAAATGGACTATAAAGGAAATTCATCAACTGCCTACAAGCATGATTATGAAGACGAGTTAAATATTAGAGCTAAAAATGCTAACGCAACCCTAAGACCTATCCCTTGGGACAAGGTAAATAGCATTTATACATCAAAGAATTATATTGTAGATCAGCTTCATTAATATTGGCCTATCGCCTCACAGAAATCTGTGAGGCGCTCAATTAAAGAGCTAGATTCAGCGTTCATTAAACAAGGACAGTAGATGAAAAAGATCATATCAACCGGAGTACTCTGCCTATTACTGGCTGGTTGTAGCATGGTGAATAGAGAACGCGTACCTGATGAAGTTCCAAATTGGAGAGTTGGTTATACAATGCCATCACTTTACCCTGTCAGAGTCACTAAAGCATATGGTATAAACACGCAAGAAGATTGGACTTCTATATTGCATACTCATAGTCAATTTATGACTGTAAGTGCATTAAAGCGTGTGAAAGAGTATTTACCCAACTATGATGGTTATGGATTACCACTTCATCTTTTTACAACAGCTAGTTACTCTCAAGTACAATATACAAATCATCTACCCGATAAAGTCGTGCTTTACTGGACATCCCTTTTTGACGCCAAGTTCTATATTACTGAATTAGATGTCACCCCAAAAATGAAAGCGCTGATGTATACACAACAGCATCATGTGGAATCTGACGGAATAAAACGTACTTGCTATCAAAGTCAATTTGATTTTGGTTTCCTACCAAATGGACAAGTGAAAGTGTGGCTTAAGGGTTGTGGTAAGTATACGTACGTTACTGAATTGTCACCAACGAGCACACCCGAAACGGACTATAACGGAAGTACTTACTCTGATCATAACCAGACAAGAAACGCTGTACTTAAAAGAGCTAAAAAGGCTAACGCAACCTTAACCCCTATCCCTTGGGACAAGGTAAATAAGATATATACATCTAAACATTTTACTGTTGACCAGCTTCATTAATATTGGCCTATCACCTCACAGAAATCTGTGAGGCGCTCAATTAAAGAGCTAGATTCAGCGTTCATTAACAAGGACAGTAGATGAAAAAGATCATATCAACAGGAGTATTCTGCCTATTACTGGCTGGTTGTAGCATGATGAATAGAGAACGCGTACCTGATGAAGTTCCGAGTTGGACTGTGGCTTATGCTATGCCATCATTTTATCCAGTCAGAGTCACTAAAGCATATGGTATTAATACGCAAGAAGATTGGACCTCTATTTTACACACTCATAGTCAATTTATGACGGTTAGTGATTTTAAGCGTATAAAGGGCTTTTTACCTAATTATGATGGTTATGGTATGCCATTAAGAAGTTATTCTA
>NZ_PYNY01000036.1:0-29601 GCF_003026135.1 Photobacterium sp. GB-36
CTAGAATATGGCGGAGAGATAGGGATTTGAACCCTAGATACGCTATAAACGTATGCCGGTTTTCAAGACCGGTGCTTTCAACCACTCAGCCATCTCTCCGTAAGTGCGGCGAATATTACCGATAGATTTAAAATCTGTAAAGCCTAATTTTAAGAAAATACACCACTCGATTAACAAATAATCAGAGTGTTACTAAAGGTAACAATATCGCCATTTGTTATCCATTTCGACGTCTATTTTTCATGCAATACCGCGCTTTATATGCCTTCTCTTCTCGCAAGGGATTAAACACAATGTATAAAGCTTGCATATACTAAAATCAGTTATCGCGCTTTTTAAGCGTTACTGAGATACACAAGGATGTTATATGCCACTCTATATAATACTTATTGCTGTTATCTTTTTTTGTTCGGGCTGTGTTGCGCTCTATCCCGCTCAATGGCAAGCCATCACGGTTATTGATGAACTCACAGGTGAGCCTGTTTGTCGTGTACGCGCAATCTCTCCAATGCAAACGGATAGCAGCTATTATCCTATTGTTGATATGGTTCATGATCAGGTAAGAGTCGGCATGCACAGCCCAGATCAAAACCCCTTGCCCGTTGGCGATATCCAATTACAGGTAGATAGTCATTATCGTTGGCTAATCAAGCAACGTGATATGCCCTATTACCTTCAACAACAAATGGATATTACACCTCATATTCTAATAGGATACGATCATTACTTAAGTCATATGAACATGCATCAGCGTGATGAATTACAACACAGTTTTAGCACTGTAACAGCAAAAGCGTTGGCTTCTAGATCGCCTTATACCGTTGCCACAGGTGATGCTGCTAAATCTTTATTTAATCAAATGCTAACAGGTGAGTTTTTAGAATATCGAATATTTCAAACTCCATTGCATGGATTAACCGTAGGCCGCTACCCTTTAGCCCATGATTACCTTAAAGCACTACAAACTTGCGGTATCGACTGGTACCCATAAGTTATCAAAGTAGATCAATAACCTAAAACCTGCGTATACTATTCTTATCACATCATATGACAGCTAAAGTTCAATGAAAAACGTATACCAACCTTTATTTGATGATAATAATCCACCCGGTGATATCTTTTTTGGTCATACGATTTTTCTGCCAAATACAGGAACAATGAAACATGCTCATCCGTGGGGACAATTGCAACTAATCAGTGGAGGGATCATTGAATTAAAAGCGGAGAGTAAACACTTTCTTGCCCCTCCCCAGTTTGCATTATGGGTACCACCAGCAATGGAGCATCAAAGTTATATTCGTCGTAGTTTAAATTATTGTTCAATGAACATTACCAAGCCACTCGCTAATGCGTTGCCGAATTATGCCTGTTTATTGGAAGTCAGCCCATTAATGCAAGCCATGGTGAGTGATTTACGCGAGCGCCGGATTGTTAGCCCTGAAACCCCGCAAGATAAACGCTTAGTGAAGGTGTTGTTTGATCAGGTATTAATGAGTAAAGAACACCATCAATACTTACCAACAAGTGATGATAAGCTCCTACAAACAATATTGATTGAACTTGAAAAAAACCCAACCAATAATCGCAGTTTGGCGGAATGGGCAAAAATGCTTCATACGACAGAGCGTACCCTTGCCCGTCACTTCAAAGATAAACTTGGGATGAACTTTACCGAATGGAGACAACGACGAAAGTTTATCTACTCACTACATTTACTGCGTAGTGGTTTATCAGTAAAAGAGATTGCATTAACACTGGGCTATCATCAGGCATCTCCCTTTATTACTGCGTTTAAAAAGCAATCAGGCAGTACACCCGATCAATATCGTCAGCGCTTAGGTGATGAGGCGATGCCACCGAAAATATAATTGTCTATATTGTTACTGCTCGCATCCATATTACTGATATTAAATTACTTACGATTCCAACGAGCAAATAGAATTTTACTACTCAGTAGAGTAAATACACTGCATTCACCATCGTGGATATAATCAGATTGAAATTCAGCAGTGGCATTATTCGCTAAATTTTTCACATATTGCTTGTTATCCACGATCACGATTTTAGTAAAACCACGCGAATACGGTGATACATCGTACTTTAAAAATTGTAAAGCGCGCTGTGGATCCCGCGTTGTGGTAATAATATCAGGGTAATGAGAAAGTCCATGCGTAATTTTTAATTTAAAAAATGCCATCACACGTTGTCAGTAACTTGAATTTTCGCGATAGTATTAAGATACGATTGACGCAGCAAGCACTCCCTTTTCGCTATTTATTCACTGTTACAGTTAATTACCATCTACTCGTCATTAGACATGTTTTGATACAGGTATTTGATAATTTAAGAGTCATTATAGACGCTAAGAGTAAACATACGATTTAACCAACAAAAGAAAGCCCCGCTAAATAGCGAGGCTTAAATGTGTCACTTATTAACAATTAATGACGTAATTCATCGAGTGGATAAGCATCTAACTCATCAGGGACTTGATCATCATCATCATCATCATCTTGGATATCAGGTTTCTGATCGTTATCCGTATCAGTTAAGTGAGTACGCGTAATAATTTCATACGATACACCACCAATTTCTTCATTACTCCCCGTCGCTGTTGTACCTAACTGCATCACATCAAGATGGTAAAGTGCACTTTCTTTGTCTGTAATAGGCATAGGATCGGCGCTAAAGCGTAATTGCACATTTGCTTCATTAGCATTACCTGTTGGGGTTTGTAAATTACGAATAATAAAGGGTAATTGAGTGATCTCTTGCCATTCATCAACGCCTGTAAACTCAAGCAAATTAATCGCTAATTTACCACCATCAACTAAGAAGCGTTGCTGTTCATCATGACCTATTTGCAAAACAATCTGTTGATTATTCGTCTCGATCCCTCTAGCAATAAACGATATTTTTTGCTGCTGATTAATCAATAAATCAACCACATTCATATTCCGCCATGCAATATTATTGTTCTGACGGGTGTTATAGTTAATGCTCGCTGTTTCAGGGAAGCTCATTGGATCTTGTGGGTTAATTAATCGTGCCACTAAACAATAATGTCCCGTTGTTGGTGGCTCCCAAGCAACTGTCGCTTCTACATCAGCCCCCACGGGTAGAGTGCCGATGGTATCAGTACCCAGCAATGTCCAATCCGCAGGCCACGTTAATCCAGTAGATGCATGTGCCCAATACACTTCAACAGTGGTATTAAAGGCCGTTGCTGCACCACGGTTTTTCACATTAACGTAAATTTCATTTTTCTGGCCAAACTCTGGATTTTGATGCGGACCAGGGCTACCTGCAACCACACGGTTCCAAATCGCTTTACTGCGCCACATCGATTTACCAACCATATTGGCATCAGGCTCATTGCCCGTATCAGGTGCAGGACCAAAGTAATCATAATGGGTATCTTCAACCCACACATCAGCAGTCTCGTCACATGAGCTTGGAATACCAAAGCCATTAGTAACATTTAAACTATTACTACTTGGTGATATTGCATCAACACCAAGTCCAAAGCCTGCAAACGTACGCCAGATTAAGCACACATCTTCACCCGAATAGTTATCGATAGCAGCTTGGATAATACCGTCGCGTGTATCAATAAAGCTTGGTGAACAAATGGTATTTTTCAACCCTTCGGTGAAATACAACATGGCACGTTGGTTACCGCTTCCCCCTAATGAATTATACAAGTTAATATCAAAACCATGTTCATCAACCAATGCCCAGTACACTTCCCATGCCGCTTGTGCCCATACAGAGCCGACCCCATGAGGTACTGACATACCTGAGGTAATACTTTCATAAGTATAATTATTTATCGTTGAATCAGTACTGTAACGTTGCGGACGTATACCTGCACCCGAGGTTGGTTGACCTAATACATAGGTCCCCATCGCACGAGGATCGGCCCCTGTGAGCCCAGCTGGTTGAGTCATCATTAAGGCATAAAGATCACTGATCCCTTCTGATGGTCGTTGGTAATTACTTAAACAATTTACATTGGCAGGGCCACCGACTAAACGATTTGAAATACCGTGAGCATACTCATGGACAATAATCGCATTATCAAAATCACCGTCACGCTGTGGAGTGGTATATGACCATAGGTACATTTGCATTCGAGGGCGTGTACCATCAGCAGGCGTCCAGAAGTTAGCATTATTCATTCCCCCGCCATCTTGCGCTTCGGCTTTAACATCATCGCCACCAGCACCGGGTGCTCCATATTGATTGACTTGGAAATTCCCTGAAGCTTGATCAAAGCCATATAGATAGGTGATATCGTGAATAATGTTATTCCAGTGGAATAAGTTTGCTACAGCCGCATCGCTGTTATCTTGTGGTGGTAGAGTAAAATCCAGTGGGAAGACACAACTTATACCCGCCAAACAATCAGGCTCGACTCCTGTTGGTGAACCAGAGTTATTTGAATCATTATACGCATGAACATTGTTACCTCGCATGATGGTATATTCATTACCAATGGTGGCATTTATATCATGCCATCCCCATGGTGAACCGGGACTTGCCGCCGGATTAACTTCAATTTGTCGAGCGTTAACAGGTGTTGCATGATTCGGTGATTCAACAGGATATTGAAACACTTCATAGCTGTGCTCATCAACCTGATCAAAGTAAGCGAGAAGTTCACCACTATTGGCATCAACCAACATTTGATAGACATGACGTTGATCATGAGTAAAGAGTAAGAAAGACCATGCCAAACGTAGTTCATCATTTTTGACTGGCATGTAAACTAATTTAGCGTCAATCGGCTCTCTTGAAGCACTGGCGGCATTAACTTTTGTTGCTTGATCATCTGCGCCAAGATCTTCATTTTCAATGGTTGGCTGGTGGCGAACCTTGATCCCTACTTTTTCAGCCGCATTTATGATCGCTTGCTTAATCGTTATGGTGGGTGCTTGCTTACTCAAAATCACTTGATCAATATGTGGTGAGAAGGTGTTATTCACACTTAAGATACGACCATCACGATTCACATTTACTTGTAGCAAAGCATTAAAGACATCACGCCCATGGATTTTTTGTTGTAAGTAAAAACGCTTCGCACCTGTCGCCGCTGTTTCGTAAACTTGTTGCTCTACATTGGCAATATCGGTAGGTGATAAATGTAATAATCGTCGATTATCTTCAAGAAAATCCATCACCACTTGCTCTGTGGTTTTACTTGGATCAGCATCAGTCAAATAGCCTGTCTGATTATAAAGAACACGCGCTACACCTGTGCGTTTTTCATAATCAATTTTCACCGGCGGTATTCTTACCATCATGTCATTAGCAAGGTTTATTTGCTCTGTACTGGGTAAAATATTGATATTTTCAGTTAAAGATACCCGCGTATCATAGTTTCTTGATTCAACAGCATCTGCTGGTGGTGATTCAGGGATCATTAAATATAAATCAACATTATTGATGCTTAGAGGTGCAGCATTAACGACTTTTTCAGCAACATAACCAATCGCTTTAGCCTTAATATCGTGTTCACCTATAGATGTATTGAATACCAGCGCACCATCACTGGTCGACGGATCTTCCCCAGTTACACCAATAGGAGTTGCTGCATCATCAATAAAGATTTGAGCATCTTTAACAGGGTTACCGTTGACATCATAAACATTCACCACAAAATGGGCATTAAGTGCCGTTACAACATCAATCGTTGTATCGTTAAACGTCACCTGACAGCCTAAGGTTTTATCATTATGCTCTAAATGAAAACTCTCTGAAGTACAACTTGCAAATGCAACAGTCGGATTATCCGCGGTATCGAAAAATTTTAATGTTAAAAACAAACCATGGATCTGTGTTTGAGCAAAATTCAAATTCATCGGTAGCGTTGCGATGTAACTATCAGGTGTATTTGGGTCTTGGGTAAATATCACTTGATCATCAAACACTATCATATTGTTAGGATCTAATAGCTTAAGCTCAGTATTAAGATCTGATAATTGCTGAACATGGGTAATAATCGAGTTAGGAATTTTAACCGTGATATCTGTAGTCTCTCCTTGCTCATTAAATGTAATGACGCTGACCCCCATCAATGGAACCACATCATAATTCGCAATAGCAGTATTTTGATCAATATTTAATACTTGGTTTGGTATATCTAAATGTCCCACTTTTTCAGTGTCATTGTAGAAATTAATATCAACGAAATAGCTACCATATTGGATATTAAAAAAAAGATCAGATTGCGCTGAATTTTTGTTGATTAAAAACTTCATTTCTTGATTATTATCAAGCCCAATACCAACAATAGGGGTTCCTAAACCTAATAAATTTAATTCGTTAGGATCGACTTTAAAAAAGAGTTTAGCCATTTCAGGATTAACAGAAACGTCAATATCAAGTTTGCCTAATACAGGGGTTAAATTCATCGCAATAGGGGAATTACCATCGACAATATTGGTGTTCGCTTCACCATGATATTTTTGTCCATCATGCTCAATATCAAGCATAAGATCATAATTACCCGGTGTTAAGCCAACCGTTGTTTCCGATTCCACTTTAAACGTATCAAGATGTAGATACGCTTTCCAATCGAATTCATCGACAGCATTCGTAGCTGTATTCGTTGCTTGTAAAGTCCCCACTAATAAGATTGGTGATGAAGTATTTTTTCCTATTTGTTCATTTTTTGTGGAGGGGATAGCCATACGAAATGCAGTGAATTCAGGAGTAAAATCAATGACTACAGTTTTACTATCACTACTGGGTGCTACTGTATCTTCACTGCTACCATTACAACTCACAATACTTATTAGCATTGCGAGCCATATAAACACTCGGATAATTTTCATGAGCAAGCCTCTATTTATCTCAGTTTACTTTGCGAATACAAATTAACTTTGTGATTATAGAAACGGTTTATTTTTTATTTGTCTTGTTTAAAAGAAAGAAAATACTTAATAAATAAGTACCATTGAAATGTTAAAAATAGGATAAATATAACAAGTAATTAAATAAAATATTAGTTAAAAAAAAAGCGAGCAAGATGCTCGCAAACGTAATATACAATACAAAAGTGATTATAATTCAAGATCCTTCTTAAATAATTAATCCTTAGTACGATAAGACAAAGGTTATATCGGTAATTATTTTGCCATATACGTAGATATATTTGTCATAACAATGTAAATACACAACATATTCAAAATTAAAATAAGCAAGGTTAAGTAAATTTACTTAACCTTGCTTTATTGATTACCACGAAGAGCCAAGAGAAAGGTAGAACGAGTTATTGCCGTCTTCTGCTTGACCATAACTCAAGTAAACAGGACCTATAATAGAGTCAACAGCAACATAAACACTGCCTGCAGTCACTGCCGAGCCCCAAGACATTTCTGAAGATTTAGCCCAAACTCCCCCATGCTCTAAAGACCCTCCCACATAAACAGGTAATTTAAATGCGCCAAAGTTATTATCCATGACACGATAACGATAGACAATGCTAGTAAATGCACTGTAACGGCCATTTAACTCGTAACGGTGATAACCAGATAAATTAAATAAGCCACCTAACGCCTGAACAAATATCGGTAATATTTCGTCTGAATCAGATCCAGCCGTTTTCGCATTTAACACCAAGGTATGTCGATCATAAGTAAACGGTTTTTTAATCGATAAGTTATAAAAAGTGGTATTGCCATTTACTTCACCCTTATCTTTATACTCACTGGTTGTTTGGTTATAACCCGTGGTTGCATTCGCATATAAACCTTTTGACGGAAAATAGAAACTATCTAAGTCATCATAAATTAAGTTTATATAAGGGCCGTGCACGAAATAATTCTCTTTATCTCGTTTTGAAAGGACCGTGATAGAGCCTTTTTGAACACTGTATCCAAGAACTGCTTCTGCTGATGATTTTAAATTCCAACCAATAGCAGCATAACCATTAACATGTCGATATTCAGTTTCGATATTAAACCGATCATCACGATTCCCATCGACATAATTAATAGTAGGACGATTGAATTTCCTTACCTCGTTACTTGCACCAGCACCAATTTCTGTAAAAAATTGCTGTTTATAATCGAGTGGGAAATAAAATTCAGTATTGATATTTTTCCAACTACCTAATGAGAACTCTGTTAGCCACTCTCCCCCTTTATCAGTGAGATCGGTATATAGATATTGAGCACCAAAAGAGAAGTTTGAACGATTGACAAAATCATCTTCGAACGCCAAAGTAAAGTTTAAATACCCCGGTCCCCATGATTTTTCATTAATATCCATATCAAGCACGTTTTCGCCGTTTTCTTGCTTAATTTGGTAAGTAATTCGACCATAAACATCTTCACTTTGTAGTCGTTTAACTGCTTGCTCTAATTCTTCATTAGAAATTACTCGACCAGTTTTTAAATCCAACTGAGACAATAAGGTTTTTTCAGGTAAACGGGTATTATTCTTTATTTTTATCTTATCAATGTAATAAGCAGAAGCTGCGGTTAATTGGCTTCGACGATTTTGTTTTTGTTTAATATAAGCTTGATAATCGTGATCTGATAATTGATAACGAAGTAATTTTGGTAGCGAAGCCGTTGCCACTTTCCTTCCCGCTAAATATGCTTTTTTCATTTGATCAAAATCAGCGGCAGTCATAAATGACACATCAGGCTGGAGATATACATCACCTTCGGCCATGAGACTTTTTTGCAGATCAGCACTCGCATTAGTCATATAAGTCGTTAATTGAGCAACGATATTTAACGCACTATCAAGATCTTTACTTGGCATTAAATTATCACGTAAATCAACCGCAATAATGGCATCAGCACCAAGCACTTTGGCCACATTAACAGGCATATTGTTAACAACACCACCATCAACCAATAGTTTCCCATTTAAGTGAACCGGCTTTAACGCCCCAGGTACTGTCATTGATGCTTGCATTGCTGTCGCTAAATGACCTGAACTTAATATAACAGGTTTCACTTTAGCAATATCGGTAGCTACACTTCGATACGGGATTGCGAGCTGATCAAAAGATTTTAAAGCAGGAAGGTTATCAGTCACATCTCGTAGAATTTTAGCAAATCCTTGACCTTGAAATGCGCCTGAACGCGATTTAAATTCACCATTCAGGTCGAGACCAATATCAGTATGTAATTGATATCTATCACTTTGCTGCTTTCTACGTAACGTAAGATCGTTACGACTAGCACGATCGAGGTAACC
Organism: Photobacterium sp. GB-36; assembly: GCF_003026135.1. NCBI lineage: Bacteria > Pseudomonadati > Pseudomonadota > Gammaproteobacteria > Vibrionales > Vibrionaceae > Photobacterium > Photobacterium sp. GB-36. The sequence continues at coordinate 9,220 of NZ_PYNY01000036.1, forward strand.
TTCTTCCCATTTAACACCAAAGGTACGACGTTTTACTTCTTTAGCACTTAACCCCATGGCGTACATACCGCCAACATAAGCGCCCATACTGGTACCGGTTACGATATCAACAGGAATGCGGTTTTCTTCTAGTACTTCCAGTACGCCGATGTGAGCAGCTCCTTTTGCACCACCACCGCTAAGAACAAGTCCAATCCGTTCTCGATTCAGTTTGGGACGTTCATCTACACTCGCATACACTGTAAGAGACTGTACACTGAGTGCCATAAATAATACGGTTTTTATTATTCTATGCTTTTTCAACACCATGAAGTTCCCAATCATTTAGCGCTATCACAATGAAAATATTTTAACCAACGAGTTCCTCTCATCGTTAAAATATTCACTAAAACTACGAATCGCTTAATAAAATACACTAAATACTAAATATTCCGTTAATAAAATGAAAAAAGAGCGTACAAAACGCTCTTTTTCTTTCTAACGCAACAGCTTTAAATGCCTTTGGCGACATCATCAAGTGCTTTTAAAACCTGCTCATTAATATGGCCTTCATGGACAAGTTGACAGACTTTTCGTCTAACAGCTAAGCCTGAAATTAAACGTTCAATCGATAAATGACGTTCGTCTTGGCGACTGTTATATAACTCAACGGTACGACTTAAAGTTTCATAACTGACTTTTTGACCAGAAACATATAACCAATCTAGCTTCTCTAAGTATCCGTGGCACTCTTCAGTAATAACTGATGATGGATGACCAGTCATTGCAGATAAAGCCGTTATGCTTCGCTGCAGCGCTTCTGGTGAGGTATATTTAGATAACACAATCGTTAATTCATCTGCATTAATCTCAACAAGATGCTTACGCAACTTAATACGACGCCCTAATCGGCCTTTCGGACGCGGTGCCTTTCGCTGAATCGGTTCAAACTCACCATCAATAATGGCGGATAATTGTTCTAATTCTTGCTTTGGCATGATCTCATTACGTAACGGGTTTGGCATTGTTGGTGCCATCGTACGCTTACCTTCATTAGTCGTTTTAGCACGTGAATATCGGATCACTTCATCAGCATCACATTTAATATCAATACGATAATCTGTGTAACGTTTATCAGGCTCTTCAGCACTGATCGTTAAATGGTATCCCCATAAATTCACCGCAAAGATCGTTTCTGTTACTTTTCCTTCAGCTAATTTTTTCAATTCTCGAATAAGATCAGAAGAAAAACGTCGCCATTCAATATTTCTAGCAAGCTTTTGATTTAAATCACTTAAAAGCATAGAGTCATTGACACGACGAGACATGCGACTACGGAAAAAAGTATACAACTGAAACACAAGCGTATGCTGACGTAAAATTTCAGGTGGAAACAAGAAAAAATAATCGCGTGTTAATAGTTCATCAAAAAATGACGGTTCCCACACCAAAATATACAAATTAGGTTTGATCCTGATCTCACCATCTTCCCCTTCTTGAGGCGCTTCTTCTGAAGCCGTGATCGTTCTAGCAATAAAACGAAAACGATCACTCTTAAACCCTTCAGGCATATTTTCACTTAGCCAACGACCAGTGAGTTCGTGTAATTGAAAATCAGTAAATTCAATACGATCAATACTTTCTCGAATAGAATCGCGTGCCGGGCCACTGTCTTTTTTGCCTCGTAGAGCCAAAATATCAGTGATATAGACTGGCGTCTTATTTACCATCGATCGCGCTTGAATTTCATAATCAGCGATATGGTGATCATGGTACTGAACCGTTAGGGTAAACAACGCAAACAGTGTCATGAGATCATCCACCGTCATGATCGACTTTGATGATCGTGTCTCAATGATCGCTTTCGTACCACTGATCGCAACCATTGATTTTTGATAACTTTTTTTGGTTCTCGGTGGCGCTAACGCTTGATCAATGATCCCTGCCCAGCTGGTTGGTGAAACCACAATTTGATCAGCTTCATCAGGCATACTAGGTGGGGTACCTAAACCATGTTCAGTCAGTAAGCGTCGATTAACATGATTTTGTGCTAATGCTTTTGAACGTTTTTGTTTTTCTTTTTCTTTAAATTGGTCTGATTGTAAACTCCCCGTGCCCAATTGAGAGATCAGCAAAGATGGATTGATGAAGTGATGCAGCATGGTTTTACCGGCTAAGCCTTCTTCGAACCTTACAGGCTGCTGATTAAATAAACCAACACTCACAGCTGCACGTAAACGTTGCTGAATTGCCGCTCGCGTTAATTGACCTTCCGTTGCTTCAACAAGTTCAGTTGTTGATACATAACCATCTTTGCTTGATAAACCACGTAGCGAAATAATATTGAGCAATTCAATAATACTTTTGGTGACCCCTTTGAAATGTTGATATTGCGGAAGCCAATCGACAAGATTTGAATGGATCAAAAATAAATGACCATCTTTGTGCGATCTAGGGGCTTCGATCAATATTTTTTCAATTGGGGCATTTTCACTATTACGAGGTTGTTTCATTTGTCATTGGCCGTAGATTCATCATCTTTCCGCAAAGATTAATAGAAAAAGATCAATAAATAAAGTTTTTTATTTAAAGATTTTTAATACTGATCTTTATGATTAATTCTGATCTATTTGATTAACTGATCTAATGATCTGGTTCTATTTTACAATGTAACATTTTGTTTTAAAAGAAGATAAAATAGTGACGTTACGGAACAATGATCATGGTTTTATTGGAAGTGTGATCAACAGTTGATTGAAAACATGATCATCATAACATAGGAAGCATGATCATCTGGATTCTGAAACGATGATCAACATTCAATTGAAAGCATGATCATAATAGATTCAATGCTTATTCACAGGGTTATCCACAGTAATCCTTTATCTGTATTGATTGATCTTTAATTCCACGCTGTAAAAGTCATTTATTAAGGCGTTTTTAGTCGGAACAATGATCATGTAAGTGCCGTTCGAACCATTTTGTTTAAATTCTATTCACTTTTTAAAGTCGGATAAAAAGTAATTACCGCGACCATAACGATTAATCCATATTACATTGATTCGTTATGTTGCTAAAGAAGTGCCTATTTTGTCGTTTAATATTAGGAAAAATGATCAAGTAAATGAATCTGCATTTCAAATATCTGTACTATTTATTCAATATTGACCTTTTGGACACCTTCTAAGGGAGGTTTTGTGTGCTAAACCCTTATTGAACCTACATTCACCGTAACTTATCACCTTTCGATCATGCTTCCGTAACTATTGTTGTAAGGCGCTAGCGCCTCCCTTTTACCTTGATCATTTTTCCTGAAAATTTGATCTTATAATCGATTGAAGTTCTGATTTATATTGCCGTTAGAGCACTTGATCATCGTTTCGTGATCGCAGCTATTTTCTCGGAACAATGATCAAGATTTTGTTCGCTCTATTTCGACTTTTAGGTGATGAGATCTGGCTTTATTTGCTATTTCATAATTTTTTTAATGAAATAGCTATGAAATTATTCAATTTCATCATAGTGTTAGATCTTATCGTTATTTGTCTAATTTTAGCTGTATCTGAAATTGAAATAACATCTCCCGTAACTTAGCTTGTTTTTCTCATGCTTCTGTAAATACCTAGCTAAAATCAATTTACATTGTAAAGTTGTGACGCTGTAACACTTTAAATCTGTCTCTTATTTCGAGTAGTTAATCACATAGTTAACGTCATAAAATGTTCAAATATTTATCTCATATCTGCTTTTATCAAACATAAAGCTTTTTGACTTTAGATTAATATCACACTGATTGTTCAGCTTTTTATTGTTATGTTCTGTGTTTGTTGTACAATATTGCTCAGTCTATCATCATGGCGAAGAGTGATAATGAATAGGGAACAGACGATCCAAAATTTGCTCAACATTGCAGAGCAAACAAAACAAGTACAAGCGGACCGAATTGAGATTGTTTTAGAAGAGCGTCGTGAGGAGCTATTCCCTCCGATGTCTAAGGCTTTAATGGAAACACGCTCAGGGTTAACAAGACGTAAACTTGATGATGCAATTTCTCGTATGGAGGCTGATGGTCATCAATTTACGAAAAATAATGCTAATCACTACTCTATTACATTAGAAGAAGCCCATAAGCTGATGAAAGCGGCAAAAAAACCGGCTTTTCATGAGAGAGAAGGTGCTGGCCGTAAACCTTGGGTTGTTAATGTTCAGAATCAGAAAGGTGGTACGGGTAAATCAATGACAGCGGTTCATATCGCTGCTTGTTTAGCATTAGATTTAGATAAACGCTATCGTATTTGTCTTATCGACCTTGATCCACAGGGTTCATTACGTCTGTTTTTAAACCCTCTTATAAGTGTGGGAAAACAAGAAACGATTTATTCAGCTGTTGACGTTATGCTTGATAACGTACCTGATGGCGTTGAAATGGATAAAGATTTCTTAAAAGATAATGTGGTTATGCCAACCCAATATCCTAACCTTAAAACGATAGCGGCCTTCCCTGAAGATGCGATGTTTAATGCTGATGCATGGCAAGATCTTGCAGTAAATCAAGATCTTGATATTGTTCGTTTACTCAAAGAAAAAGTCATTGATCCAATTGCAGATGAATTCGACATTATTATGATTGATACGGGTCCTCACATTGACCCACTGGTATGGAATGCAATGTATGCATCTAATGCGTTAATCATTCCTTGTGCTGCAAAACGTCTTGACTGGGCATCTACTGTTAACTTTTTCCAGCATTTACCGACTGTTTACGAGATGTTCCCTGAAGATTGGCATGGTTTAGAATTTATTCGTTTAATGCCGACAATGTTTGAAGACGATAATAAGAAGCAAGTTTCTGTGTTAACTGAAATGAATTACCTGCTTCGTGATCAAGTTATGATGGCAACAGTGCCACGTAGCCGTGCATTTGAAACTTGTGCTGATACCTATAGTACGGTATTTGATTTAACGGCAGCAGAGTTTGAAGGGGGTAAAAAGACCCTTTCAACCGCCCAAGAGGCTATTCAACGCGTTGGTTTAGAACTAGAACGCGTTATGCATAGCCACTGGGCAAATCTTAACGAGGAGTAACTAACAGATGGCTATTAAAACAACTGATCTTAATGCTCGTCTGTTCGGTAAAGCGGACAAACGTCGCGCGACTAATGTAACAGAAGCACAAACAGCTGCGCGCGATAAAGCTGCTGTAATAGAATTAGCGGTAGCGGGTGAAGAAACAGTTGCGTTTGAATTAATCAAAATTAATGCAGATGATGTCAGTACTAAAACCACTGTTTTTGCTGAGAATGCACGTGAACAAGCATTTTTAAATGAGCATGCACTCGCTGATATATTATCGACATTGAAAGATCGTGGACAGCAATATCCCGCTGTTGGTCGTTGGTTAGATGATGGTCGTATTGAAGTTTTAGACGGTAGCCGCCGTCGAATGTCTTGTATTTTAGCTCATAAAGATTTCTTAATTTATGTTGCTAAAGGCATTAATACTGAACACGCTAAATTTTTATCTGACGTCGCTAACGCTCATAAACCGTTAAGTTTATTTGAGCGTGGTAAAGAGATGCAACATCTCCTTGATAGTGGAAAAGTTGCGGATCAAAAAGAGTTAGCACGTTATTTACAATGCAGTGAAGCCCTGGTGAGTGGTGCTTTAAAAGCGGCAAGTTTACCGATGGAATTGCTGATGGCTTATCCTAGCGTTGGCGAACTTGGCCGTCCTACGATAGTTAAACTTCACCGTGTGTTTTTTGGCTTAGACGCTGAACAACAGAAAAAGATGATTGAAGAGCTAAGTGCAGAAAATACGGCACTTTGGAAAACAATCAAAGCACAAGGGATCAGCCGTATTACTCGCGAAGTGACGGTTAAACTTGAAGAGATGGGTGATGCACTTCAGCCAAAAGCTGTTGTTGAAAAACCAAGTTCTCAAGAGCTTATTAAAGGTAAAGTAAGTTATACCCGCGATGGTGATAAGTTACAGTTACGTTTGAAAAAAATGAGCGATCGCCAAGTCAGTGACATTCTTGATTATTTAAATGATTATCTGAAATAATCAATTCTTATTAAAACCACGCACTCTAGCGTGGTTTTTTTTCATCTCAATTTTGTTTCACATGTTATGATCTCAGCAATCATGTTGTTCAGGTTATTGTATGTTATCACTTCTTCCTACGTTTATTTCTAAGCTTCATGGGGACTCTCTTGCAGCTAATTGCCGTCGACTTGTTATTGTTGAAGGTGATCTTTGCTGGTCAACTCAGATCACGCAAGTATTTTCTGAACACTATTCAGCGATGCTTTGGGCGGGTGATAATGCGCCTGACTCTATGCTTCATTGTCCTTTTAAAACAGCGAAAAAGTGGTTGGGACAAGAAACAGATTGTATTGCAATTAACGCTCATCACGGTATTGATGCGAATGTTATTGGTGCGTTGTCCGGCACAATAAAAGGGGGCGGGGTAATGTTATTACTCTTACATCTTGGATGGAAAAGCGATGCTAATATTTCTCCATTTATGAAGCGGCTATCATTATTGTGTGCAGATCCTGATGTGATTACGTTATGCCAAGATACGCCTATTCCGATATTTAAACCTTGGATTCACCAGTCACCTAATAGTGTTGATTTTATCTCTAGTGCTCCTCGGTTTTGCTTATCGCAACAACAAGAGCTTGCGGTTGATGCCATTATCAAAGTTGCTGTTGGTCATAGGAAGCGCCCGTTAGTTTTATCGGCTGATAGAGGGCGAGGTAAATCGTCATCGTTAGGTATTGCTGCTGCTGAATTAATGCTAACGCGTAAAATGAAAATTGCGGTGACGTCTCCTTCTTTTTCTTGTGCATCTACCGTTTTTTCGCATGCCCAGCAACGCTTGGTTGACGCTGATACCACTCACCCTCATCGCTTATTATGCCAAGGGAGTGAGCTACATTTTATTGCGCAAGATGTTATTTGTGATGTTGCAGATAATTATGATTTTATTCTTGTCGATGAAGCTGCAGCGATTCCTGGTGATACCTTGATCGCGCTATTGAATAGACATAATCGGTTAGTCTTTGCCACGACGATTCATGGTTATGAAGGGACAGGGCGTGGTTTTGAAATTAAATTTAAGCAAGCCCTCAATAAAAAAATGCCGCAGTGGAAAGCGCTTCATATTGAGCAACCTATTCGTTGGCAAGTCAACGATCCGTTAGAGCAGTGGGTTTTCAATGCATTACTGCTTAATGCAGAGTACTCAACAATAGAGACATTATCTGATGCGACCATTTCTTATGAACGCGTTACTAAGTCAGAGCTTGTTGCCAATAAAAATTTATTGTCTCAAATAGTTGGTCTATTAATTCATGCCCACTACCAAACCTCTCCCAATGATGTTCAACAACTTCTTGATGATGCTAGCCAACACCTACTCGTCGCCCGTACGGAACAACACGTGATTGGTTGTTGTTTGCTCGTCAAAGAAGGCGCGTTTGATGAGGATTTAGCGCAAGCGGTTATGCTTGGACAGCGAAGAATCAAAGGGCATTTATTAGCGCAATCTATCGCAGCACACCTAGGTTTAAAAGCGGCAGCGAAACAGTCTTGTTATCGAATATTACGTATTGCTGTTTTACCGGCACTTCATCGTCAGGGGATCGGTCATCAGTTATTATCTCGTGCTGAGAAGTACGCTTTGTCGTGCGGCGTTGACTATATTGGTACAAGTTTTGGTGCTTCTGATGAACTAGTAAATTTTTGGCATAACGCAGGTTTTACTCCTATTCGTTTAGGCATAAATAGAGATGCGGCCAGTGGGCTTCATTCATTACTCTGCGTTAAGGTATTCAATCCTTACTGCTATGATTCTTGGTTCAATGATGCTGCTCTTTTATTTTCTGCGAGTTTTTGCGCTCAAAGAGTAGAACAGTTTCAACAACTGGCACCTGAATTATTTCTTCGTTTATATAGAAATGGGAAGACTCATCCAATTGATTATCAACTTCCTGAACCCTTTATTCAGTCTCAACTTAAAGGCTTTTGTTTGGGGGCGTTAGGATATGATTATGTGGTTGCAAGTATTGAAACAAGGTTATCATCTTATTTACTAAGTGATGATTGTACTCGAAATGAAGAATTGTTTTTTGTAATCGCAAAAGTGATGCAGCGCCAAGCTTGGACTGATGTTATCTCTACGTTCAAATATACTGGACGAAAACAAGCAGAAAGCATTCTTCGCGAATTTGTCAGCGAGAATCTTATCTAGTGATGGCTTCGATTTTGGGAGTACTGTTTACAGTGTAAATTGTTTCTCTCTTTTATTTACAGTGTAAATTGGATATTCACTTTACACTGTAAATTACCCGTTTATTCTTTTCTTACTTCTTACTTCTTACTTCTTACTTCTTACTTCTTACTTCTTACTTCTTACTTCTTACTTCTTACTTCTAAGCGCCTCTACAGAACTTGCCTGGAATATTTTCTTTTTATCGTAGAATGATGCTTTTTATTTCTTCGGTCGAAAAATATTTTTATATTAATTTGTGGCGTTTGGAAGAGGTAGCTGATACTCACTTATTTAATTGAAAGGTTGGGTGATAATGTATGTCCTAACTGTAAACTACATATGCAATCTAATGTGTATGTAATTTACAGTGTAAATATTTAAATTGATGACGAGTATTTACACTGTAAATACAATGAATGATGGTTAATTGTTTATTAATATTTGCTAGATGCTAGATGCTAGATGCTAGATGCTAGATGCTAGATGCTAGATGCTAGATGCTAGATGCTAGATGCTAGATGCTAAAGTTGAAGTGCTATATTTACACTGTAAATGAAGAACCAGTTCTTACTCGTATGATTTTTCGAGAATGAATTATATTGTGAAAATCGATAAGACGATAAAAGAAGGGGTAACAATTAAAGCATTGATAGGTTGGGACTTGAAAGTGCACTTATTTGCCGTTGTCCAATTCAAACCGTGATTAGAGTGATTAAAATAAGGCAGAACCTTCACCTTGCTTTCTTGAAATTAAAAGCTGTGATAGCGATTTGCATCCTATAAGTTGAATCAGTTAGATAATAAATAGAAATAAAAAAACCAGTACAAAGGTACTGGTTTTCGGGGGAAATAATATTTACAGTGTAAATGACCTACGCCGATTCTAACTGTGTGTATTTTTCAGTAATAAAGCCTTGATAACCACTTACGAATAAATCAGATAACCGTTCTAACTGTGTTTCTGTTTCAACGCGAGTTGCAATAGCCTTAATATCTAAACTATGTGCGGTTCGACATATAGAAGATAATACATTTGATTTTGTTTGGTCATTTAATTGATAAGTATATGCGTAGTCGATCTTGACGTAATCAGGATTGATTTCTTTTAAGTAATTTAATGATTGAAAATGACGTCCATAGTTATCTATTCCCACGCCAAAGTGGTAGCGTTTTATAATACTGCACAACAGGCTTGTCGCATCAGTGTTTCTGATACAACTGATTTCTTGTAATTCAAAAAATAGTCGAGAGGCTATCTGCGTATTATTACTCAATAGTTTATCTAACCAGCGAGTAAAACTCGGATCGCCAATACTGCTGTTAGTGATGTTTATTGCAAATGGACCTATTGTTCTATCGGCATTAAGTCGGTTAACTATGGTTACGATGACATGTCGATCAAACCAACTGCCGATCTTCAAATCTTCTATAGCACCTAAAAACTGACCAGCTGAATAAAAGTTCTTATCTTTTTGTATCGCGGTGAAAACCTCATAATGGTAAACACTTTTATTTTCTAATGTTGCAGGCTGAAATTTATATTGAAATAAATCTTCATTTATCGCTTGCTCCAGTAATTGTTTCCACTGTTGTTTTCCTAAGCTGTTATGGCTATTAGGATCTTTTATTAAAGCAATGGATTTATGAGGAGTAAGCTTTGCTTGTGTTAATGCGTTATCTAATTGGGTTAATAATTGGCTTGGCGTAATTTGCGCTTCGTTATAAACCAATCCAATATCTGTGGTTGATGGGCTAACTAAATTTGAATTATTAACGATATCATCAAATATTTTAAGCACCATTTTTCCAAGCAATTCTAACTTTTCAGAAGATAGGTTAGGAATAAGAATGGCGAATTCATCACGAGATAAGCGTGCTATCGTGGTGTAATTATAATTAATGACATCATTCAAACGTGCTGCGATTTGCTTTATCAGTTTATCACCCGCTTGATAGCCTTCCTGCTCATAATAATCACTGATTAGCGTTGTTTGGATTAGTGCTAATCCACCTTTATGTGATTCATCCAACCAAGAGCTAATTTGATGGATAAAGAAACTTCGATTGCCTAAACCAGAGATAGGATCAAGATAAGCTTGTTCTCGCAGTTTTACGGCTTCGTTTGCTTGACTCTTAAAGTTCACATCTAATTGATAACTAAGCTTATTAAAAGCTCTTACTATTGTTTTAATATCTGATTCATCAGGCAATGCTAAAGGTGCTTGATTGAGATTATCTATGTTATACGCACGGTTGGTTAGCGTGCGTAACGATGTGAAATGTTTTTTACTAATAAAGTAAATCGCGCAGCCACCAAGAAGCATGAGTAATAAATGTGAAATAAGGGTGTTACTAAATAACTGCCAATATTTTGTATATGCCCAGCGGGATGACGCGCTCAGCGCTAGGATACCGACATCAAAATTGTCATTATTTATTATTCTTTTTTCAATATGTTCTGGGATCTTAATTAAAGATTGAAACCATTGTGGAACATTAGTGATATCACGGTTATTATCTATTCGTATCAAAGGTGTTGAATCGGCAAGTAACAACGATGCGTGGTTATATTGTTGTGCAGGAAATAAATAATTTAGCGTATCAACAAGTTGTTCTTCTTGCTGTCGTGAAATTATTAAACTGTCAATAATTGATAATTTATCCGGTAATGTAGTAAGCGCACGATTTATATCTTCATGAGCTGTCGCTATATGCTGATCACTAATTACATGATAGCCAGTATACAACTGCGTACCTGCAGAAATGCCAAGTATAGAACACATGAGTGTTGTAATACTTATTATTTGTCGTTTAAAGAGTGTCATAGTCTGAGCACCAAAGTAGAGTACTAGCCCAACATAAACAGTAAAAGAGAGATATCTTATGCTGACTAAATCATTGATTTTGTATTAGTCTAATTTATCAAAAGTCGCATCTTGCAACTGTACTCTTTGTTATTTATTGTTGAAATTCGATAGATGTGTCTATTTGTTTTTGCAAACAAGACTAATATTCATAAGAAAATAGTGTTTGCTTCCAAAAGGAAGTCACAATATTGTAGAGAATAAATCATTTATACTTTATGGAGATAAAAATGGAGTTGTCCGATGTTCGCAGGGAGTATGCCAAAGGAGGTCTACGACGAGATGATTTACCGAGTGATCCACTCGTCTTATTTGAACGATGGTTAAAGCAAGCAGTAGAAGCACAGTTACCTGATCCCACTGCAATGACGGTTGCTACCGTCGATGCTTCTGGACAACCTTTTCAACGTATTGTTTTACTAAAACACTTTGATGAGCATGGCTTTGTATTTTATACCAACCTTGGTAGTCGTAAAGCTCAGCAACTAGCCATTAATAATAAAATCAGCTTGCATTTCCCATGGCATATGTTGGAAAGACAAGTACATATTACCGGACATGTTGAAGCGTTATCAAAGCGTGAAGTGCTAAGCTATTTTTCTTCTCGTCCAAAAGAAAGCCAAGTTGCAGCATGGGCGAGTAAACAAAGCCAACGCTTAACAGCAAGACAAGCATTGGAAGGGAAATATTTTGAATTGAAACAAAAATTTCTAGCAGGAGAGGTACCTGTACCTACCTTTTGGGGAGGCTTTCGCGTTAAATTCAATTCGATTGAATTTTGGCAAGGTGGCGAACATCGTTTACATGATCGTTTTTTATATCACGATAATAATGAAGAATGGACAATTGATCGATTAGCACCATAACAATAAAGAGCAGATAACTACTCTTTTATTGTATGGAGTATTTAATCTTTTAAAACAATAGACAACTGTGTTTTCAACATACTTTCTGGAATGTTTGAACCATAACCTAATTCTAATGCCAAATCTAAAAGCTCACCTTTAGAATTGGCATTAAACTTCTCTCGTAAGCGCAAAACATAATTCTCAATTGTTTTGACAGAAACACCTAATGTATTCGCGATATATTGCGGTTTCTTCCCATGCAATAGAAGAAATAATACTTCAGATTCTCGAGTATTTAATCCAATGTCTTCCTTTTTGATGTTGATTCTTAACATAGAAGAATTTTTTTGCTGTTGAGTTATCCCTATAGCACGGCACAACCAATGTCCAACTTCTAATACAGCTGTGTCTGTTAACTCAATACCTGAAAAAATAGTCCCTATTACTTGATTATTATGATCACGCCATGGTGTTTTAGTAAAAAGGTGAGCGCGCCACTTACCATCATGATAAGGATGAATATCAAGCACACGAATTGTTCTCTCTGTTTCTATTACAATTTGATCTTGTTCAACATATTTATCTGCGTAATCTGTCGATGTTATAGGCATTTGATAATCCGTTTTACCTATACAATCTAAATGATTATCAAATCCAACCATTCTTCCATACTCAGGATTTACATAAACAAATGTTGAATTGATATCTTTGCAACCCCAGCAGCCAGGTAACTGATCAAAAATTTCGGGTGAAAATGAGGCGTTTTTATTATTCATATATTGCCTAAAAATACAGTCAGCGAAAACATTCTAGTCACTTTATCGTATTTGTAAATATATAGGTAATAAGATGCTTATATATTAGACAAAAATATAAAAAAAGCCGGCCAATATGGCCGGCAAAACAAGAATTGGCTCTAGGAGCATAATTCTGTACGACGTGTAGAAGAGATAATCAGAAAAACGAAGTGAGGTACATTATCGTTTTCGCTGATTTATCCTTTTGGATAATGCTCGTTTTCTAGGTGAAATCACCTTAAATAACGAACAAGCATAACTATAACTAAGCTTCTATTAACAAAATAGGGGGGAAATCACCTATTGACAAAATTCTAACTCTCCTAACTATCTTCTAACGTTATGACACATTTAAAGCTGATGTCTCTGCCAGTTAAGTTTAAAACCAAATTTGATACGATTATCTGTCATTTTTATTTCATTTAATGCTATTTGCCAGATTGAAGATGGCAGATTTTTCGCTATCGGAAATTTTGCATAATATAACGCTAATGCTTGTTGTTCATTGCTTGAATCGATCAAATTAATCTGACCAGAAAACTGTATACCTTGAATATCACTAACGTCATTAGGTTCAGGTGCGATAGTACCTGCAATATGGTGGTTTTTTAGCATTAGGCTTCCATGACGTGTCTCTGGAGAAGTCATGATATACAGCATCATATGGTCACTATCGAAAACATAGTAGCAGTTAGCACTCCAAATATTATCGTTAAAACTAGCGCATAATGTCAGTAGATGGTGCTCGGCAATAAAGTGTTGAATATGTTTTAATTCGTTCATATCAGTGCCCCTATTGTTTTATTTCGTTAATGATTACCCTGCCTGCTTGATAAGAACAATATACACAACAGATTCTTTCATACCATAGATGAATTAACTCTTTGTTTTTATAACGGAACGATGATCATGTGAGCTGAATTAACGGTCAGTGTCAAATGGACTGGAAAGATGATCAAGGATGATCCTGTGAGTAAATCAGACAAAAATAAAGGAAATCAGCGACTTTTTAATACCTATTTTATGAATATGAATTCAGTGAGCGTCGAGAGGTATGGAAGCATGATCATGGAATATTCCGACATGGAACACTTGTAATTCCCGCGATCTTAAGTCAAGAAAGAATGAATTCAGACAAGGACCTATTAGGTGATCCGTGCAGGTAAAGCCTGACGAGCTCCTAAGATTATTCTTTTGTCTTTAAAGGGCGTGCTCGTAGGTGGTGAGTCAGGTTTAGTGGTGTATAGAGTAATAAAATAATTGAATACTCGTTTAAATCGCAATATTGGCAATGAAAATACTGGAACAATGATCAAGGTCTAATGGTTATAGACAGTGACTTTAGTTTATTGTGTCTTAGCCGATAATCACTCCTATGCGTCCGCGACTTGAGTTAGTGATTATGTTTGATGTTACTTGGCTGTTTATTATTCCTATTATCGTTTTAGGCTGGTTAATTTCACGTTACTTTGCTACCAGAAATATGCAGCAGCAAGAAAAGCAGCAGCAAATACTGAAAGACATTAAATATAAACAAGTATTAGAGAAGGCCAAAAAGGCGGAACGAGAAGAAAAAATTTTTAAAGCCAGTACAGGGCATATACCGAGTCAATTATCTTTAGCAAAAGAATGTGAGGTGACGAATCCTGTTGCGGCAATTGAGTGGTACGAAAAAGCGGCAGCGCAAGATAATGAAATGGCGCAATATGCTTTGGCACGTTTGTATCGTCGAGATCCGTTGGATCAACAAGCAATGCTAAAAGCCAATTACTGGCAAGCGTTTATTGATGTAAAGCAAAAATCACCTGAATCACTGTTTCATTTTGGCTTGTTACTGATCCAAGGCAAAGGGGTAGAGGCTGATCCTACTTTGGGTATCGATTATATTCAGCAAGCAGCAACTGAAGAGTTTCTTCCTGCTGCACTGTTTCTTTCTGATTGGTATGTTGCTGAAGAAACCGATCATTACTTACCTCAACAAGCCTTTTATTGGCGGATACAAGCGGCGAAACACAATGATCTTGATGGATTAATGAAAACAGCATTTTGTTATAAAGTTGGATTGGGGGTTGAAAAGGATGTGGATCGTGTCAAATACTGGTTAGAGCGCGCAGCGGAACATGATCATCCAGAAGCACAATATCTTGCAGGTAAAATGTATTTAGGCGCATGTGCAAATAATGCCGCGATTGCTTATATTTGGTTTTCAATGGCATATGCTGGCGGTTATAAAAAAGCAAGAGTAGTAAGAGATGAAGCCGCGCCTCTCATTGGTATTGAATCGATCCTCAATGTTCAAAATATTGCGAAGGAAATCTATAAAATTCTAAAGAAACAGCCTGTTACTCCTCATTCGATTATTACTTTATTAGACAATTGCTATGGCCGAAAAGGGTATCGTCCAACCCTTGCTGATATTGAATCATTGGGCGAGACTCACGATGACATGAGTGATGATCATGAAACATCAATAAAAGAAGAGATAGCAATATCGATGACAGAGGCTAACGCGATAGAAACGGATAATTCAAACGAAAAGCCAGCAATGAAAGTGGATGATTGGACGACATCATGGGGATCATCGTCAGATATGATGCTTCAAACAACATCGATAACTAGCGATGAAACAAAGAAGTAAAACGAAAACAGCTCAACCACTGTTGAGCTGTTTTTATTTAATATTATGATTCAGAGGACTAATATACTTTCGGGTGTTTATGGTGGTGTTTTTTACAAGAGCCATTATAAAAGGATTTCAAGCTACATTGCGTACCTTGTTTATTAAAGTGGCACTTATTACCAATAGCAGTCCCTTTGTGTTTTACACAATAGTTCACCCATTTTTGTTTCTTGTCTTGTGCATGCTGTGAACATTTACCTTCTTTGTAAGCCCACTCATCACACATTTGACCGCTAGGTAGGCGGCAGTAACCTTGGCCATCAACAATAACGGATTGACCACCATGGTGTTCACAATAGATAGAAGCAGGATTTCCGTGCGGACCGCCAGCACAAGCGGCCGTTGAAATTAATAGTCCAATCAGTAATAAAAACTTTTTCATGTTAATTTTCTCTTTTTAATAATGACTGAAATTAGTACAAAATTGGTTTGTCAGCAGCGGGTTTACACTCACCGCGTAGATATTCCCATCCATCACATTGGCTACCGTTCTTGAAATGACAGACGCCAGCTTGGCTACCATCTTCATTCGTTGTGATTTGATAATTGCCACCGTGTTCAACACAGTATGTTGCTGCTGGATTTGCCATGTTTGCAGTTGGTTGAGTGGGTAGTGTTTTACAACCAACCAATGAGGCTGAAGCAATAAGAGAAAGTAGCAATAATGTCTTTTTCATAATCTAATCCTTATGTAAACGATGGCTTCGTTTTTATATCCATTCACGTGATGAATGATTTGAGCGTATTGTGTATTTAAAACACTGTTCGAATGTCAGCGGAATGACAAAAAATAACTCTCAGTAAGGTTGCCGGTTATTTAATGGTGACGGATAGTAAATGCTTCATTGACGATAAATATATATGATTAATGGCTAATGTACGGTTATAAGGAAAGGGGAAATAAGAGGAAAAGCTTGAAGATAAAAAATACAGCTTAACATTTGCTAAGCTGCATTGTTTAAAAGTGATTAATCAGGGGGAAGAGATTAATTACTTAGTAAACGCGATTACCTTTTTTACGGTTACATTTGTGATTGTAGAAGTCTTCTAGATCACATGTTGTATTCCATTTAGCAAATTTACATACATCACCGGTTGCAAACCCACCTTTTTTAACACAGTGGTCGACTAATTTTTGTTTATGCGTTTTACCTGAAGGTTTACATTGGCCTTTCATAAAGGCGTATTCTTCACATGAGCTACCGTCGTTAAAGACACAGTAACCTTTTTCACCATCGCCACCCATTGGAGTACGAATTTCAACATGACCACCATGTTGTACACAGAAATCGGATGCTGGATTACCAAACGCAAAAACAGAGCCTGAAAGCAGTAAACCAACAACAAGTAGTAATTTTTTCATCATTAACCTTCCGATATTAATAATAGAGCAATTGGACAATCAATTAGTGTGTTGAACAACCGTCCATGTCTAAGCATTGACCGCCATGATCAACACAATACGTTGCTGCAGGGTTTGCCATGTTTGCATTGGATCGAATAGGTAATGATTTACAGCCAACGAATGATGTTGCAGTAAGTAGAGAAAGTAAGAGTACTTTCTTTTCAAAATCTAATCCTTGTTAAACAATAGCCTCGTTTAATCGCGAGTATTCAGCAACTGAATGTGTTTTATTCATTGTTAATTAAAAACATCGTTCAAATGTCAGGGGAATGAAAGGGTCTGGTTATCTGGCTGTGAAAAAAGTATGTGAATTAAAATGAATTTGTTAATTATCAGTAGGTTATTAGAGCAAGGAGGAAGGTGAATCTTGCTCTAATAAAATCATTAGGCGTATTTATTAATAAATGTTGTCAATATATCAAGGGCGCTGTTATCCCCTCGTTGTTCTGCCAGCAAATAATCATAAATCGCATTTTCATGATCAGCGACTAACGTAAATAAATAGCGATGCTCTGTGGCTTCATCAGCCTGTTGTTGGTAGCGCTGCTGATAGGGAGCAACCCATGGCACCATGGTATCGACTAACTCTTGCCAAGGTAATGCAAGCCATTTATTAGCATCGGCAAGACCTTTATTCTCCATATCTTGATCGTAATCAGGGCAAGGGTGTCCTAACGTTTCCAGTCCATCCTTTAAACATTGCGCCGTGAGTTCCTCAACCTTTATTAATGTTTGCCATTTGTTGTTATGGCTATCGTCACTATACTTTTCAGCAAAGGTCTTAAAAAAAACAATGCCATAAAGTTCACCTAAATAAGCGTTATAGAGTTGAGCAATCATTGTGGTTATATCCAAAAAGGTTAATACAACATTAATAATACGCTTTTTACACCAATAAACACAAAGAAGGTTTGATATGGAATCCTCTATTTTTCCCTCTTGGTTAGGAGGGTATGAAATTAACCGTTATATCACTAATCCTAATATTAAAGTTGGAGATTACAGTTATTATTCTGGCTACTACCATCAGCACCATTTTGAAGATCAATGTGTTCATTATCTACTGGGTGATAAATCCACGATTGAAGCTTGGCAGTCAGGTATTTTTGGTGATGTTGATCAATTAATTATTGGCCGTTATTGCTCTATTGCCACAGGAGTCGTGTTTATGTTGTCGGGTAATCAAGGACACCGACATGATTGGATCTCGACATT
This sequence comes from Photobacterium sp. GB-36, assembly GCF_003026135.1. Classification (NCBI taxonomy): domain Bacteria; kingdom Pseudomonadati; phylum Pseudomonadota; class Gammaproteobacteria; order Vibrionales; family Vibrionaceae; genus Photobacterium; species Photobacterium sp. GB-36. The sequence goes on from NZ_PYNY01000036.1 coordinate 27,290, forward strand.
CCCATTTGATTTCCAAGAATTTGGCGATGGCGTCAAAACCGGGATCCAACGAGCGGGCGATACGGTTGTTGGTAACGATGTTTGGTTCGGGGCTGAATGCGTTATTTTACCTGGCGTAAAAATAGCTGATGGTGCCGTGATTGGTACTCGTGCCGTTGTAACAAAAGATGTTGAACCCTATTCTGTTATGGTGGGTAACCCATCGCGATGTGTTAAAAAACGATTTACAGAGCAACAGATCGCTTTATTGCTAGAGATGCAGTGGTGGAACTGGCCAAAATCTGCATTAAAAGCAGCAATGCCGTTGATGTGTAGTACGCAGGTCGATGAACTCTATCAATATTATTTAGATAACATAAAATAATATTGTAAGTTTAAAACTTTTTTTAGTTACTTTATAAAAGCATTCCTTTTTTGATGTGCTTCCTTTCTATATATGCCTTTTTGTTATTAGTTTCAGTCTAGTTTGAAAAAATTACATTGATTTACAATTATTCAATGCTGAAAATGTGTATTTTATGGTTAACTCTACGGTAAATGATCAACTAAATTTGAAATTCAGATGAATTTTTATGCTTTAAAAATCGATTTTTAGTTAAAAAATTGATCTGAACCAGTAAAAATTCAATTTTTAAGTTTTTTTTAAAACAAAAGTTGAGATATTCAAATTAAATTGAGTAAGATGGTTGAGCCAGCTTGTTGACAGATACCTTTTTCGACATTTTCAGTGAGCTAGCTTCAAGGTGGATAGTGATATCCGAAATTTGCCCTTAAAAATATTGATGAGATAACCATGAGCAATTCTTTAGTTCTTGTAATCAATTCTGGTAGTTCTTCACTTAAATTTGCTTTAATTGATACTGTCAACGGTGAAGCTACGTTAAGCGGCCTTGGTGAGTGCTTCGGCCTCCCTGAAGCAGTGGTTAGCTGGAAAGTCAATGGTGAAAAGCACGAATACAAGCTTGATGGTTTAGATCATCACCATCAACAAGCGATTGATCGTATTGTCGATTTAGTCGACGAACTTGGTCTAAAAGAAAATATCGTCGCTGTGGGTCACCGTGTTGTTCAAGGTGGTAACTTATTTGATCATACTGTTAAGATTGATGAAAAAGTTATCGCTGATATTGAGTCGCTAAGCGATCTAGCACCACTACATAACCATGCACACGTTATTGGTATGCGTGCAGCAAGCAAAGCATTCCCTACATTGTCTCAGTATGCAATTTTCGATACTGCATTCCACCAAACAATGCCTGAAAAAGCATATACTTACGCAATTTCTCAAGAAGTTAGCAAAGAGTACAACATCCGTCGTTACGGCTTCCACGGCACAAGCCACTACTTTGTAACGCGTGAAGCAGCGAAAGTCGTGAATAAGCCAGTTGACGCATCAAGCTTTATTTCTGTTCACCTAGGTAACGGCGCATCAGTATGTGTGGTTAAAAACGGTGAAAGTATTGATACATCAATGGGCTTCACGCCACTTGCCGGCTTAATGATGGGGACACGCTGTGGTGATATCGACCCAAGTATACTTGAGTACTTATTAAAGAAAGGCTGGAGTAAAGAGCGCCTAGAGAAAGAACTCGTTACGAATTCTGGTTTCCTTGGTGTTTCTGGCTTTACAAGCGACTGTCGCGGCATTATTGAAGCAATGGAAGATGAAAGCCATCCTCACCACCACGGTGCTAAGCTCGCGTTTGAGCTATTTACGTACCGCGTAGCAAAATACATTGCATCATATATGGTGGCACTTGATGAGCTAGACGGCATCATTTTCACTGGTGGTATCGGCGAAAACGCAATGCCAATTCGTAGTGAAATTCTACGTTTAATGAAGATCTTTGGTTACCAAGAAGATATAGAAGGTAATGCCGCTGCACGTTTTGGCGCACAGGGTATTATCACTAAGCCAAATACACCACTAGCAATGGTTATCCCAACCAATGAAGAGTGGGTAATTGCAAAAGAATCAATGGCGCTATTGCACGCATAAGTGACAATGACGTACTAGATTTCCGAGTGGAACGGCTCGGACGATACTTTGGTTTGGAACCCCAAAGTATATGGAACGGAAAGACGGCTCTTTGCTTTTGCATCGAGCCGTTTTTTCGTTATTGGTTGTTACCAGAAGATGTCATCAATTCTCTGAAGTTATATATATCCATGAGCTAACTCATTTTTGTCGAGTAGACGACACTTGTTACCAAGTGCCGTCCCTCTAAGAACCGTACGTGCAACTTTCACTGCATACGGCTCAAGCCTCCACTAAGGCACCGATTGGCACCCAGCAACTTACAAAGCAGCGA
>NZ_PYNY01000037.1:0-29552 GCF_003026135.1 Photobacterium sp. GB-36
ATTTTTTTCTTAACGAAATGTAAATAATCCGATCAAGTTAACACTAAGTTCATGATTTATTAACAGTACTAACATTGGTGAAACCGGATTATCTCTAAGATTATTTTTTATTAGCCATTATCCGCAATAAATAAAGGTGATATCTAGAAATTCGACACTGATTGAATATTTTAATTAATAATTCACTTAATTAAAAAGGAGCTTTGCAGCTCCTTTTCTATGGCTTAGAAATGATAGTCATCAGCTATTAGTGTTCATGCTTTTCAACTAAATCTTGTTCTACTTCATCATTAAACACTTTAGGTGGTGGCGTCCAACCACGTTCTGACTTCGTATGCTTGTCAGTCCGCTCTTGTTTCATTACATCACTTAATGTTGACTCTAATTGGTTAAACAATTCCACATAAGAGGTATTAAAACGATCTTCTTCTGTACTTTCTAACCATGTTTGATAAAGCTTCTCTTTACTTCGGGCTTCAGTTTCAACAAATGTAGCCTTTTGCTGCTCAGCTCTGAATGGATGCACCCCTAAATTTTTCAACGCTTCTGTGCCCAAGGCTAGTGCAGAGCGGTATGTTTCACTGATCACGTAATCAGCACCAGCGCAACGTAACGAATAATGATGACCTCGATCATAAGCACGTGCTAATACCCGTACTTGAGGATATGTTTGCTTAATATAATGAACAAGCTCTGTGGCTCGTTCTTTATCATCAATGGCAACAATAAACAGTTTTGCATCTTCAATACCTGCGGTATGAAGCAAATCATGTCGCGTCGCATCACCAAAGAAACTCTTAATATTAATTTGGCGCATGTTGTCAATTTGCGTTACAGAGTGGTCAAGCACGACTGTTTGCACCCCATTAGATGCCAATAGTCGGTTTACAATCTGACCAAAACGGCCAATACCCGCAATGATGACTTTCCCTTGCTCATCTATTTCATCAGCTTCACGCTCGTTTTTAGCCTCGCAGAAACGGGGTAAAATCACACGATCATATAAAATAAATAGACCTGGTGTTAAAAACATAGATAGCGCAACCACCAGTGAGAGTGTTTGGCTCATTGACTCAGGTAGAACGTTGTTTTGTACGGTATAGCTTAATAATACAAAACCAAATTCACCCGCTTGCGCCAAACTTAACGCAAAGAGCCAACGGTCGCTGCCTTTTACCTTGAAAATAAAAGAAAGTACCAACAGAACAATAAACTTAACCAACATCGCACCAATGGTTAAGCCAATTACTGTGCCAAATTGATCAAACAGTACGTTGAAATCAATACCTGCACCAACAGTAATAAAGAAAAGCCCTAATAGTAACCCTTTGAAAGGCTCGATATTAGATTCAAGTTCATGTCTAAATTCACTATTGGCAAGTACCACGCCAGCAAGGAAAGTACCGAGTGCTGGCGATAAACCAATTAGACTCATTAAGGCTGCAATACCAATAACTAACATCAATGCTGTTGCGGTAAAAATTTCACGCAAGCCCGATGAAGCAACAAAACGGAATAACGGACGGCTTAAATAATGACCACCAACTACAACACCAGCGATCGCTAAAATAATTACAATTGCATAAGCCCAACCGGGAAGACTCGCTACTAGGCTAAGATCATCATGATGTTCAGCAGCTTTTGTCACAACGGCTTGTGACTTTGCCACTAATTCAGGTACTGCCAGTAAAGGGATCAAAGCTAACATTGGGATGACGGCAATATCTTGAAACAGCAATACTGAAAATGCGCTTTTTCCACCTTCTGTTTTACTTAGCCCTTTTTCACTGAATGTTTGCAGTACAATCGCAGTAGAAGAAAGTGAAAAGATAAGACCAATAGCAAGGGCGTAAGACCAAGCAATATCAAATAAATGTGCAATACCCATCACGGTTAAAGCGGTAACAACCACTTGTAGACCACCTAAGCCTAATAAGCGATGACGCATACCCCACAACATTTTAGGCTCAAGTTCTAAACCGACAACAAACAGCATCATAACGACACCAAACTCAGCAAAATGCTGAATCGTCGTGGTTTCGCTACCAACTAAACCAATAACGGGGCCAATAACCACACCTGCGATTAAATAACCCAGTACTGAACCTAGCCCTAATCGCTTAGCAAGCGGAACAGCAATAACGGCGGCCACCAAATAGATGAAAGCCTGCAAAAAATATCCAGTCATAGTCGTCTCTTCTATTTAATGACTAATTCTAGGCTGTGATTCATTTTTGATAATTTACTCGCAACCTCATAGTTGAATTTATTATCTTGAATCGCAATCAGAACACGTTTCCAATCTTTAATGTGCTGTTCAATACGGTTTTCTTCATTCGCCATGCCCGCACCAAAAAGTGCAAATGGCGCTAGAAAATCCATACCCGTTAGCTCTGCCATTTGCTCTAGAGGTTGTAATAACTCACGAATGGTATAATGGTTAAAACCTTCTTTACGATAACTTGATTCAGGGCCTCCGGCTGTCAAAGCACAAACAAATTTTTTACCAACCAGTTCATTCCCTTCACTGCCATATGCAAACCCGTACTCAAGCACTAAATCTTGCCATTCTTTTAATAACGATGGGGTGGAATACCAATAGAGTGGAAACATAAACACAACAACGTCATGTTCACGAAGGCGCTGTTGTTCTTTATCTATATCAATACGATAGGTTGGATATTCGGCATATAAGTCAACGCACGTTACATTGGCTATAGTTTTAGATGCATTAAATAAGGGTACATTGATCTCTGAACGATTTGGCGAAGGATGGGCAAATAGGATCAGAATTTTAGGTTGAGACTCAGGCATGATTTTCCTGTTTTAATAATATTTCGTTCCACGACGACGATGTGACAACTAACCACTTCTAAAGTTCCGCACTATGTATACAAACAACAAGTTACATCCCTAAAAAGAATAACGATTATACCTGAAATTACACAATCAACTTTAGTTAAATATTTATTGATATCTATAGATTATTTTCGTGAATAATCTGAAATTTCATCAATACGGCTAGGTGGTACACCAAAATATCGCTTAAATTCTCGGCTAAATTGAGCAGCACTTTCATATCCTACTCGTTGAGACGCAAGGCTGGCTGAAAGACCTTCTTGTAAAATATAGTTTTTAGCATGATTCAGCCGAATTTTTTTGATGTACTGTAAAGGAGGATCCGTGACAACTTGTTTAAAAACTTTGTGAAAAACTGAGACGCTCATCCCAGCCATTGCAGCTAGTTCATTAACATGTAATTTTTGCGCAAAATTCTTTTGCACATGGCCGATCACGGCCGAAATTTTAGCTAAAGAACTGTCTTGCTCGCAGTAGTGTGCCAATAAATAGCCTTTCTCACTTTGCAATAAGTAATAGAAAAACTGGCGGAGAATCGAGGGGCCAAGTACCTTAGCATCAAGAGGATTATGCAAAACATTAAGCAACTCCAACATACAAAGATACATTGACTCAGTCATTGGTGCAGGGGAAACACCACAGCGTGTGTCTAACTCTCCCCAATTTTTAGATTCTAATTCCATATCAGAAACTAACTGGCTGATCACATTAATATCAATATCAATATTGATCCCCATTAATGGTTCTTGCTGAGAGGCAAATGTTTCACATGTTATAGGATAAGATGTCGACACAATAAGACATTGTTCAACGTCATAACCAAACTGATGTTGATTTAAATGCCCTATTTTACTTCCCTGAAAAATAACAACTATTCCTTGTTCATACATTTGTGGCGTCAGCTTATGGTAACGATCAATGCGAAATAATCGCACACCAGTTAGCAACGTATGCACCCGATTAGTTTGGTCTGATATTTTGTAATATTCACATAATTGACTAGCAACTATAGCTAGCTCTCTTTTAAGCTCAGCTCTCATTGTACATCCATCAAACCTGTTCATTAACGATCGACATAACAGTCATTGTTTTGCCATTCTACACCTGTTTACCTTATAACTAACATATCAAGCAAGGTGGCTAAAATAGAAATAGGCAAGAAATAAAGAGAATTATGTATTTAGTTTATCCTACGTTCGCTTCTACACTAGAGATCTCAACACAATAATTAGAATATCAATATCACAACGATATAACGGAGCCTACAATGGATAAGTTTACCTACCAAAACCCTACAAGTATTCATTTTGGTCAAGGTCAAATCGCGGCAATTAGCCAAGCTATTCCTAAAGATAAAAAAGTATTGGTTATTTACGGTGGCGGTTCTATCAAATCAAATGGTGTTTATGACCAAGTAACAGCAGCGTTGGACGGATTTAACTGGGGAGAATTCTCAGGCGTTGAGCCTAATCCACAATATGACACACTGATGAAGGCTGTCGAGCTTGTTAAAACAGAAAGTTATGATTATCTATTAGCGGTAGGTGGTGGTTCAGTTGTCGATGGTACTAAATTTGTTGCCGCTGCTGCCTGTTATCAGGGAGAAGATCCTTGGAACATTTTACTTAAGCAAGAGCCTGTCACTAAGGTTGTTCCTCTTGGTTGTGTATTAACCTTGCCTGCAACGGGTTCTGAAAGTAATGGTGGTTCTGTAGTTTCGCGTGGTAAAGACAAGTTATTCTTTGGCTCGCCACTCGTAAAACCTGCATTTGCTATTTTAGATCCACAAACAACATTGAGTTTATCTTCTCGCCAAGTAGCAAACGGGGTTGTTGATGCCTTTGTTCATACAATGGAGCAGTACTTAACTTATCCGGTGAATGCAAAAGTCCAAGATCGTTTTGCTGAAGGTTTACTGCATACCTTAGTTGAAGAAGGGCCAAAAGCATTAGCCACACCCGATGATCTTGCCGTTCGAGCCAATATTATGTGGTCTGCCACTCAAGCACTCAATGGTTTAATTGGTGTTGGCGTTCCATCAGATTGGACAACACATATGATTGGCCATGAATTAACAGGTAATTACGGTATTGATCATGCTCGTACGCTAAGCATTGTATTACCTGCTGTTATGAAAGTACGTCGTAAAGAAAAAGAAGCAAAATTATTGCAATATGCTGAGCGTATCTTTGGTTTAACAACAGGTACAGCAGATCAACGTATTGACGCTGCGATTGAAAAAACCATCGCCTTTTTCAAACAAATGGGTGTACCAACAACACTTACTGACGTTGATTTAGGAGAAAAAGATATCGATGTTCTTATCGAAAGCCTTAAAAAACATGGCATGATCGCATTAAGTGAACATCACGATATTACGCCAGAGATAAGTCGTAAAATCTTAATGACGGCATTATAAGTTTATATTGTAATACGGTAGCAATATGAAAAAAGGGAGCATTAGCTCCCTTTATTATTTTTGTAATCACTAAACCGAAATAGTAAAACGCTGGCGAGTAACATCACCCCAGTAGCTATCGTGATAAATATCTTCAACATACTGTTCATTTGTGTACGCACCGATAGCACGACGCCAAAAAGCAATCGCATGAACTGCGCCTTCAATTTGCTTACTTTCCCATTCACCTGGCATCATTGAAAACAAGCTATGTGCGAAACGTTGACCTGCTTTATTTTTACGAAAGACAGGCACAACATAGAAATCACATACCTCATAATGACTGTTACCATGGTCAGCAATCGCTGCTAATCCCGCTGGCACACCATCAAAATATAAAAGAAAGCCAAGTACATTACCTTCTATTGGCGTATCAAGCGCAAATTTACCATCATTATCAGGCACTTTTTTCGTCAGTGGTGAAAACTCAGCTTCATATGCCTGAGTTAAGTTTAAATAAATGGTTATGTTTGAAGCATTAACTTGTACTAATTCCACTGCAGCGACCTTCTTTCTCTATTTTATTAGTATTTCTATAAGATCATTGATCAGTTTTTGAACAACGTGCAAAATCTATGTCAATTTGACCAAATATAAGCAAAAGCAATAAAGACTTCTGCTTATTTTACTCATCGGTTATTTAAGTTTTCAGGCAGTAAAACAGTATTCACTTGGCGTGACTTAGAGCCTTTTGCTTGCATCACCTGAGAAGCCAAGTTATAGCTTATTTCAGCCGCTTGGATCGTACTGCCATTTTGAGTTATTTTAGCCTTATCTTTTAACACCATCATGTTATTTGTTGGTGTATAAATGCCGTAAAGCGACTCTCCATCCACCACCTTTCCATCTTCCATTACACGATGAAAGTAAGCGGGTTTACCATAAACTTCCACACTCTTTAGTGCTTTTGTTTTGCTGTCCAGCTTTATCACGGCCTTGTCCGCTTTAATCTGAACGCCACCCTGTGTGATATCAACCTTTCCAGTTAAGGTTGTGATATTATTGATAACATCAACATCTTGTGTAATTGCTGCCAAATGGATAGGGAGTTGTGTATCTGCTTTTTCAGCCCATGTCGATGAACTCAGTAACAACATGCATCCAGCCACAAATAGCTTTAATTTCATACTTAGTTTCTTCTACTCTATTATTTACGTCTTCTTTGCTTATTATACCTTGAAAATCAGCAAATAGCGGCAAAGCGATGAATAATTTGAAATGGCGTTTTTTATTTCATCAAAACGGTCACTAATACCAAGTTTAGCCTTACCTGTATCACATAGTTCAAAATTAGTACCATCTACAGGCTAAATACCAATTTATAGATTATCTTACTGCACATATTTATATTAAAGAACTATACAACTTCAAACTCTAAACGATATAAAACATTTATCAATCAGTTAATTAAACTACGTGTCTTCTAACAACTAAGATTTGACATGTCGTTAACACACCTACCGCGATGCGTGTTATTAATAAAGAAATACATCGTATTGGAGTGCTAAATGATCATCAGACAGAAGCTATATATCGCATTGGGCATAGTGTTAACGCTGATTGCAGGCTTTGACCATAACCAACCACTCGCCATCTTTGCTGGTATCATTATTGCGACTTCTGCATTTTTACTCGCAGAATTAAAACCCTAGTCTTAATTACCATATATCCTCAAGATTATTTGCACTGAATTCACTTTGTGCAAACAAAGGGCACTGTTATAATATAACATTACTTTAGTCTTCTTTGATGCTTAAACATAGTGCCAAGCTTGTAAATATGGAGATTGCATTTTCTATGCGTTGGATTTCTTTTCCTGCAATATTACTTTCGTCTTTAACCTTGTTTTCAACCGCTAGCCAAGCACATCCACACTCATGGATTGATATGAAAACCTATATCCAAGGTGATAAAAAACAAATCACAGGATTTAAAATGGTATGGACTTTTGATGCTATGACAACTGCATATATGCTGGACGGTGAAGATATGTCGCCGGAAAGCAAAACAGAAACACTTGCTCGTGTTGGTGATTCTGTAATGAAAAATATGATGAATGAGCATTATTTTACTTACTTTTATAATGACCAAGAACCAATCAAATATAAAATTGCTACCGATGGAGTATTAACAAAAGATCGCGCTAAAGCGACACTCACATTTGAACTTCCACTCTCTAAACCTCAGCCACTAACCAAAGATTCATTACGACTACTTATTTTTGAACCAAGTTACTATGTTGATATGTCTTGGAAAGCAAAAAACGACATCATCTTATCGCCAGAGCTAAGCAAAGTCTGTACTTTTGACCTCGTTGAGCCTAACCCAAGTCCAGAGCAAATGCTTTATGCCCAATCATTACCACCTGATGCCGATCCGGATAATGCACTTGGTCAATTATTTACCCAAACAGTAAAACTACATTGCCAATCAGCCGACTAACTCTTATTAAAGGATTTCCATGGAGCACCATCATTCCGAGCAACATGCTCATACGAACAAAGGAAACTATTGGTTAGGCGCAACCCTTGTAGCCACTTTTTTAATTATTGTCGGTTATTTACTTTGGCACAATTGGCCAACGTTAATGCTTAGCACCATAAAATGGCAACGTGAAATAAACGGTCAATTGGGTGACTTGCTTTATGATGCAAAAGAAAACCCCGCTGCTATCTATTCGCTGGCTGGCGTCAGCTTTTTATATGGTGTATTTCATTCATTAGGCCCTGGACACGGCAAAATGATTGTAACGACCTATCTAGCAACAAACCCAGCTAAAGTAAAAGCAAGCTTAATCATGACGGTTATCTCTGCTTTTTTACAAGCCTTAGTTGCTATAGTGCTAGTTACCGTTCTACTGGTGTTTTTTAATTCATCGATGCGTGAAATTAATAGCGCAGCAGACCGATTCATCACACTTAGCTTCGTGGCCATGTTATTACTGGGTGTAATTGTTGCTTACCGAGCTTTAAAACAAAGCTGGCAATTATACAAACAGAAAACCCATAAACATGACCATACTCATCATAACCATAACCATAGCCATAGCCATAGCCATAGCAGTGATTGTGGTTGTGGGCATAAACACTTTGCTGATGCTGATAGTATTAATCAAGCAACCAATATGCGTGAATATATTGCAATTATCGCCAGTATTGGTATTCGTCCATGTACAGGTGCGATATTAGCACTACTTTTTGCCAATATGGTTGATATGTACTGGTTAGGTGTAGTGAGCGCTTTACTGATGGCTGTGGGAACGGCGCTGACGACTTCAACGATCGCTACAATGACACTTTCGGGTAAAAAGCTGGTAACAAAATATCTTGCGTACTCTGATCACCAGCATTCATTTGCCCCATTAGTATTTAAGCTATTTGGAGGCTTATTGCTCATCGGCCTTGGTTTACTGCTACTTAATAGTCAAAGCTATGGGATGTCGCCTGTACTCTAAATAAATCTTTTCTATGCTAGCGTTGCGATAGTTCAGTTAACGCTAGCATAGCTTGCTCGGCATGATTTTCATTGACGAAAATATGATCATGATAAAACCCTGCCATCACATTGGCACTAATTCCATGCTTCGCAAGCTCTGATGCTACAGTAGCCGTTAAACCAACAGCTTCCAAACTGGAATGTACTTTTAATGTAATACAGCGATACACATTATTGATTTCAATATTATGCTGGACTGCACTTTCATAACTTAAAATGAATGTCATTCCTTCTTCTTCACAAAATGTCGCTAATGGTGACATAGAAGCAATAGCATCTAGATTAGTATTTTCTGTGCAACAAAAAATATAACGCGTAAGGCTTAATTCTGGTTGTAAATTCATCAGAAGCTCAGTTAAATCAGTGATACCAGCCATTTTTCTTTTTCCCTAAAATCAATCCAAGACAATATTAAGTACAAGCTAATTATTGGATAAAGCCAGCTTATACCCGTTTAATATTTTACGTTCAGCAATCGTTGATAGAATGAACATCATTACATAACCTAAACATAATGCGACAATAATAGCGACAACATTTGCAGTAAATATCGATAATAAATAATAACTTGCTATTAGCGTGATGATACCACTAAGACGAATGAGTAAGCTTAATGTGAATTTCCCATGGGCTTTTATATAGGCTAATTGGTAAGCATTTAGCATCATAAAAATAAAGAACATAGAAAAATGAAATAATACAATAACGGCACCATGATACTGAGGGGGAAAAACAAAACCTATAATTTCACGCCCACCGATAAGCATGATGAGGAAAAATGTCACACTCACCATTGCTGCGAGACGAAAAATCCAACGCCTTATTGCTTTGACTTGTTGGTGATCACCTTGCTTAATACATAAGGTTAACTCAGGCAAAACAAAACGATAAATAGGAAAGACAAATAACATCGTCATATAAGTGAATATCGGACGAACAACGACTTGGAAATCGCCAAGTTCATCTAAGCTAAAGTGCGTGATCGTCAATAAAACCGTAATATAAATCATCAATATACTCGCCCCTGCTTCTAATGAGGCAGTGAAGCTTTTGCGAACATAGTTACGCATATTAGGATCAAGTTGAACCGATTTTATTGGTTTCGTCGCAATTTGTTTACGTCGCTTCCAATACATAAAATGGGCAGCAACAAGCGATGAAAATGCCATGCTATAAAACAATGAGGCAAGTGGTGTAAAGTGCAATACGTAGTAACAAATAACAAAGCCCGCTACATTCGTAACAGGCTCTATCCAAGTCACTTTATTAGACACATCATACAAACGGTACATGGCTATCAAGTTGGTAAAATAAACCTTCATTCCCATGCTAAAAATCACACCAACCATTTCGAAATAGCCAACGTTGATGTGTAATTCGTGTTTAATGTATGGAAGTACAACTCCCCATGTTAAGAGAACAATCGTGATCAAGCAAAACCGGAAAATATTGATAATGTCACGATCATTATTCGTTTGGCTGTAAGTCACAACCATAGAAGAGCGAAAACCCGTCATTAATATTAATGATAGAGATACAATATCTATCACACTATTAAACAGCGCTAAGTCGTCTTTATTAACCCACTGAGCGAGCCAAATCTTGAATAAAAAACCAATAGAAATACTGGCTAGTGTCGCGGCAGCGCCTGCTTTAAAAGCCGTTTTCAATCGAGATAAAGCATCTTCACTTGATGGCGGGGCAATATTTTGCTTTTCCATATATATAAACAATAAATCATCAGACTGATTATAATACGTTATTTATCTTTAAATATCTCTCGTAAATATAATAATCCATTAATCCTTTATTGGTTATATTTCTTTAGGTGATGAGTATAATGACTCAAAAATATTTAATTCTGATTCAAGTTCTGACAACAATAATGAAACATTTGCAACATCACCATTATTAACACAGATTTTAATTTTATCACGAATAGTTTTAATTTTATTTCTACTAATAGTAATTAACGACATTTCTTGAAGTCCAACGTAAGATAATACAATTGTAATATGTAAAAGACATTGTCCACCCCAACGATATTTGTTTGTTAGGACAATGACATTTCTTTATTTGAGCTTGAATAATACCTTTAAATGTGACGCATGTCACACTTACTACAAGGGATGGGTCACATATTAGCCGAGTAAACTATTTAACGCTTAGAAAAGACAGTTATTGATTACTTCACTTTCTGCTTATATACGGCTTAAACGTCAAAAAAGCAGTATCTAAACGGTTTAAACGGCGATTTTCCATATTATTAAATATGTAATGGGAATTGGTAGAGATTTATAATAACCCAATATTACATGTGGTATACGTACCAGAAATCGAAATAATACAGATACAAATTGCTATAAGTTACAGTCATTCTTTATTAAAGTCATTTTGTTAATAATTAACTCTCTTCATCATTTTTTAATTGACTCATCACATAGCAAAACTTATTGTAAAACAACAGAGCGGATATCGTATAATGGTATTACCTGAGCTTCCCAAGCTCAAGACACGGGTTCGATTCCCGTTATCCGCTCCAGTCTTTAACAAGGCCTGCATTCTAATTTTAACGAACTGATTCTCTTATCTATAACGTCAATATTTTGATTAATATTAATCCTCTGACTTTCCTCATGATACACACAAAATTCTGCCCACTTGAATCTCTTTATTTAACTGCGTAAAGTTGCCTCCCTTACTACGACTAACTGAGATAAATAATGAATAATTGGATTATATTAGCCTTTCTTAGCATATTCATTATCGGCTGTGCTCACTCACTATCAGAAGGCACATCGATTCAAGCTCATGGCAATGTTGAAATGAGCCGCAGTATTAAGTAATTATAAAAATAAAGACCAACATGTTTTGTTGGTCTTTATGTTTAATCTCCCAACACCACACCAAAATGTTCGTCACAGGATACGTTGCTTGGGTTACCACCCGAATCATAACCACAATAATCAAGCTCTAATATATTGTATTCTTGGCGTGTTTCTTCTAATAACTGCACAAACTCTTCTTTTGTCACCTTACGCTCTCGATAGTAACTCGCATATGTTGATGATCCCATAAAGAAACCTTGAGCAGTACGCACTCGCGTATCGTTCGGTGGTAGTGTCGTTAGCTGATTTTGGGTAAAACTCCCATCGGGTAAACGCACTTGATACAGTACAGTATCATCACCGATCAATGTTGTTGTGGTACTTAGCGTCATACCAAAAGCTTCAAATGGTCCAGATAAATTACCATCACAATCTGACGCGCTTTGATCAGCACTAAAGACTTTTTCATTACCGTTATCACCGCATATACCAGAGCCAACAACATCTTCAACAGAATCACATTCAGATGAATTTTTAGCTGGGTACAAAAATACGTTACGCTGCTTAATACTGTTGCCAATGACTTCTAAATGGATAAATCCACGATAGTGATCGTAACGATATGGCCAACTCGCAGAAACATTGGGATCACCATCTGCCCCTAAAAAGGTATATTCGCCAACCCACCAGCCTTCTTCACGTTGCCAAGGAACAAAATCGAGTAAATTAACACTTTCTAAGTCGCATTCAGGTTCTGGAGCCGATTGAGTCAAGAACTCAGACTCAGACTCAGACTCAGACTCAGACTCAGACTCAGACTCAGACTCAGACAAGTTATCATCTACCGCTTGCACTTCAACTGATTCTGATTGTACTGGTTCTGGCGTTGTATTAACTTTTACCGCATTTTCATTATCACTGTTACAAGCCATCATTGAACCACACGCTATCAACGTTAAAAATATTCGCCAAGCCATAAACTACAACCTATTAATCATCTCTTAATAGAACAATGTAGTTTGCAAATGTATGGTGCTATTACTCAGTTATAAGATTTCATCAATTTTGCTAAAAACCTCGCCAATAAGCTCATTTTTTATTTATCAAAAACTTCCTTTATATGACTATTTTTCAATCAGTTAAACGATTTAAAGTAGGCACTCTTACTTTGAACGTCTAATATTGAATATGTTGTAAATTGCATGGAAGCGATAGATGAAAACATCATTATTAACTAACGAATTAATTGTAGCGGGATTACAATTTCAACCAACCTATAAAAATGGGCTCAATAATCATTTACCAATGACTTTAGTTGCACTTGATCAAATGGGTGCTAACGACGAGCGTATATTACTTTTTTATCATCAATATATAGCACAGCTTGAAAACGTCGCTCGTAATGAGCCCTTTATTAAACAAGCGGATAAAATTGAGCAACGTATTAAAAATGATGGCGTTGAAGCAACACTCATCGCCTATATGCCAAGGTTAATTGCTAGTTTTAATGCACAAGCTTTCCAGTGCATGATACGGTTATCTTATGCGATAAAAAGCCAGCAGCAACGTGAGATCGCTTATGCATTAGCCTATTGGGAACAAAGCTATCAACTTATTACTCCATTATCGATAACAGAGAAATACAACGCAGAGCAGCAGTTAGAGCAGCTGGTGTATGCTTTTTCAAATAGCTCATTCCAAACCAATAATGCTAGTCAGCGTATTTTTGAGGTGGCACAGCATCCTAACTATCTAAAGCTTGCTCCCGTCCCTGTTGATATAACAATAGAAAAAGTATTGCAGCTAGTTGTTGAGTATTACCGTAAAACAAGTGACTCCACCTTCTTATATGGTATTACTGCCGTTCACGCTTTTATCGAACTGTTACAATATTTCCCAGATCAACAAACAGCATTACAATGGTTTTGGCAAAGTTATACAGCCGCTTTTGCGACGGTAGGAAAAAACCTTCCGCAATCTCGTGATGTATTACCGCCTCCCCCTCACCTAAGTTGGCTTGAAACGATCACACGTGGAGCTTTAAGTAACAATGATCACACGATAACGTTGATATACAGCTGTAGTGAGCTTTATAAGTGCTATCCATTGGCAGAATTAAAGTATATTGCGAATCAATGTATAGCCAATGAAAGCCTTTAATATTAAGTAATATCCAGCCATATGATGATGTTTATATGGCTATTTTCTATGCAGTCCGTTTGTGAAACTTTCATTTATTTAACGTAATCTTATACGATACAAAGCTAGCCATTTCAAAAATAAAGCATCAGAGGTAGAGTATTACCCTGTAGAGTTAAATTCAGATACACGTTATTTTATAAATAGCTTACGCTTTTTTACTATGTGGTAATTAACAAATGAAAATTGAACAAGACGTTATTGAAACGCTAGAAGAGTTAAAAACCTTTATTATCTCAATTGAAAATGGTGGTTTAGGCTTAAAAGATGTAGAAGGCATTGGCTTAGCTAAAAATAACGCTGATGGTCGCCCTTTCATCGCTGTTTTTGATAAGAATCAGCAGTTGATTTATGGACGCTGGTTAAGCCAAGATGTTTATGATAATGGTAAGGATATTGTTCGTAACGGTGTGAAACATCACTAATTAAATACTTTAGGATCTGATCTTTATCATATTGTTATTGCGTTAGATCCTAAATACTGACCATAAGATATCTTACCTATCGTTTTAGTATTTTCGGTTTAGATCTATATTGAAAATAATTAGGCATAAATAGTTTAGGCTCTGTGGTTTTGTCGAGTACTTTTACAATGTAAGCAGTAAGGATATGCCGACCAATCTTTAACGTATCTTCTGTTAACGATAATGGGATTTTTGAATGTATTTTTACTCGCTGCAGATCTGAACGATATTGAGCATTCACTGCAACAATACTTGCTTCATGCCTTGTTTTACAAATAATACAAACATAACAATCAAACTTACCTGCACGCCCCCAGCCACTTAGAAATATATTCTTGGCGGTCACATAATACATATATAGGTATGCTCACACAGCCGTAATAATAAGCACACATTAATGCAATCAGGTGCTTATGTCATATGCTATTTTGTTACTACTTAGAACCTATATTGAATTACTTTTTTGTTTATATTATCAATTTGTTAGTATCGATAATTACAGAAATAATCAAGCCCCTATATATTTGACAAAATCATCTTAATACAGAGGCTCAGTTGATACTTATTCCGGTTTTCTTTCACCGGTCATAAATGCATGAAGAATTTCTGGTGTTAGCTCACCCGCCTCTTCTAATCGCTTTAATTCAGCAACAATTTTCTTCTGCTCATCAAGCTCGGGAATAGGGAGCTCTGGCTCTTTTTCGTAATCATCAGGTATAGATAAATTTAAATCATGCATAGGAAAACCCTAACTTTTAAATAGTATATTATTTGCTGATTATACACGTAAATGTTTCACGATAGCATCTTGTTTACCGTTTCACATGCATAGCCAAATGGCCTTTAATCTGCATAACTACTTCCACGTTGTTTGCCGCAGTCACCGGCATAAAAGATGCGGCAAAATAGATCATTGATGATCGATTAATGCCGCACTCATCATCGTTCTATTAAATCAATTTACCTACAATGACTGTTGGTGCTTTTCAATCAACATATCCATCGCTTCTTGAGCACGTTGCTGGGCATGAATCATGGTATCTTCATGTAACATTGGCTCTACTACTTCGTAGTAACATTTTATCTTTGGCTCCGTCCCTGAAGGTCTAACAATAACGCGAGCCCCACCTTGTAAGTGATAGATCAATACATCGCTAACGGGTAATTCAATACCTTCAACCGTACCATCACTAAATGTTCTCAACGATTGCTTATAATCTTCTGTGCATACAATCGGTAACCCTGCAATCTCTGTTGGTGGTTGATGGCGTAATGTATCACCGATAGGCGCTGCGGTTGGATCCAATGCAATGCTACGTTGCGCATTAATATACAAACCATGCTCACGATAGATAGCTTCTAATTGATCCCAAATAGTCTGCTCTTTAGCATGCAACTCTGCGGTTAATTGTGCAAACGCAACTAATGCAGATAAACCATCTTTGTCCCACACCTTACTACCAATGGTGTAGCCCAATGCTTCTTCGTATGCGAAAAGGAATTGATGCTCTTCTGTTTGTTGTGCCATCGCTACATTAGTTAGCCACTTAAAGCCCGTTAACGTTTGGTAATAACGCGCTCCAAGAGTCGTCGCAATCTTGCCAAGTAAGCTTGAAGATACAATTGTATTCCCCACTAGGTTTTGATTGGCATGTGCATGGCTTAATAAGTAATAGCCGAATAATGTACCAACCTGATCCCCTGTTAGCATTTGGTATTCACCGTCGTCACGACGTACAGCAACAGCAAAGCGATCTGCATCTGGATCATTGGCACAAGCTAATACTGCATCGTGGTTTTTTGCTTCCGCAATAACAAGATCCATCGCGCCAGTTTCTTCAGGGTTAGGGAATTTGACCGTAGGGAAAGTACCATCAGGCTCTCTTTGCGCTGCAACACTGTAAACATGGTCAAATCCAGCATCAGCTAATAATGTTTCTGCCATTTCGGCACCAACACCATGCATTGCCGTATAAGCGATGTTAATTGATTGCGGATTGGTGTGATTTATCAGTAACGGATTGGTATTCATCGTTTGGCGATAAGCTTGGTAGTAGTCTTCATCTAGCCAAACGAGTAGCCCTTTATCTTCAGCCTCTTCTAGCGGTAAATACGACAATTCATGTTTTGTCGCTTTATCAATTTCATCGGCGATTCCAGCATCTTGCGGTGGAATAATCTGGGCACCATTTTCCCAGTAAACTTTAAAGCCATTGTATTGCGGAGGATTATGGCTGGCAGTAACAACAACAGCAGCAGCGGTATTAAGATGTTTCACGCCAAATGCAACAACTGGCGTTGGTGCCACTTTTACCGTTAAATAGACTTTAATGCCTTGTGCGGTTAATACTGATGCTGTGTCATGTGCAAATTGTTGTGAATCAGGACGCCCATCATAACCAATAACAACACCTTTACTAGCCGCTTCAGGGACTGAACGTAACAGATATTGCCCTAATCCTGCCGCTGTTTCTTGAATGACTAAGCGGTTCATTCGATTAGGCCCAGCACCAACAACTCCGCGTAATCCTGCTGTACCAAAAGCTAATCGACCGTTAAAACGATCCGTTAACTCTGCTTGATTATTGTCTTGGATAAGCTGTTCTAATTCATTTCGTGTTTTTGGGTCAGGATCGCGTTCCAACCAACGAGCGATATCACTATTCATTATTATTGTCCTGCTATGTTGATGATTTTCTGAATCACAATCGAATTGATATGTTCAAGAACTTGCATCATTAAGTACTACATCATGCTATCAATAAACCACAAATGATAAACATTCGCATTATATACCATGCTATTTTTATCATATTTACATCTGTGTGTTTAATTATTGCACACGCAAACGATAGCGTGAATATTGCGCAGTACTCTATGATTTAGCGATAAAAATAATATACTGATGCGCTGCAATTACGAAGGTTAAAAAAACGCGTATAAAAAAACCGATAACGCTAAGAGCCTACTTGCTTTAGCTATATCGGTTTTTAATCTCTGAACCTATTTAATCAGTAAGATATTCTTACCACATCAAATCATCTGGAATAACGAAGTCTGCGTACGGATCATCTTCATCTGCAATACTGTCAGCCACTGTATTATTTAATACAATAGATTCTTCATCACGTTGTGCAATCTTATCTGCGACAGAAGCGGGGATTACTTCATAGCCATCAAGGTAACGTGCAATCGCTAAACGACCATTTACTAGCTGATTTTGCATTACTTTATCAACATAGATCTTTTTAACCGTTGAACCATCAGTAAAATTGTAACCGATATCACCACTCTGACGATCCAAGCGATTCATTTCAATAAGCTGTTTAATTTGAGCAGCCAGCTCTTTCGCTTTGATCTCTTCATCACGAACGCGATTAAGCTCTTTATCTTTTTCTAGCTGTGCTATGCGATTTGCTTCAACAGCAGCTTTTGCTTCTTTCGCTTGAGTACGAGATTTTTTAGTGGTTTTACCCGCCTTTTTAAGCTTCTTCTTATCTATAAGCCCTGCTTTTAGCATCTGCTCTTGTAGACTTAGCTTTGCCATTGAAACTCCGTAACATTCATTATTATTTATCAGTGTAGACACACTAATTTATAGCCGTATTATCACGTTTAGCGCTAAAACAGGTCAAGCTTAAACAATAAAATTACTTGCAGACTTTAAATCCATTCTTAATGGCTAAAGAATCAGTTATTCATCTAACAAATCACAGTTAACAATTTAATAAAAAAGTAGAGTTCAGCATTATTTCCCGCTTTGTCTCTTCCTTAGTCATTAAACTCGCGATACCTTACCATCATCTAATTAATTGAGTTATTCTCAAAATTTCGTCTCGCGTCGTTTAAAGATGCCTTACAATTTTTTCATTCATCATAAAAAATACTTACACTCAACTTATCGCCTTTTGTTTATGTAAAGATCACTGTTGAAAGTTATACACCGAGCCTAAATTAAGTATCTGAGTCAGTTCATCTAATGCGGTGCGAGATTCCACCAGCAAATTGGGATCAGCTAAATCAGCTTCAACTAAACGATCACGATAATGCTTATCAACCCACTGGTTTAAAACAGAAAATTTATCATCTGACATTAACACCTCAGGATTTACAGCTTGCAGTTCTTGTTCATTAAGCACGACACGTAGTCGTAAGCATGCTGGTCCTCCACCATTTGCCATACTCTGCTTCAAATCAAAGATCATCACTTTATCAATGCCTTGCTGACTCGTTACTAATTGCTCTACATAGCGTTTAACTTGGCTATTTTCTTCACACTCTTGCGGTAAAACCAGTACGGTTTCTCCATTAGGTAACGATAATAATTGTGAGTTAAATAGATAGCTTGAGATCGCACTATCAATCGACACACTCGAAGTAGGCACTTCAATGATCTTAAAGTCCTCACCCATTTTTTGTTTTAACTCTGCATACACTTTCGTTTGATCAACATACGCTTGCTCGTGACAAAACAATAAATCTCTATTACCAACAGCAATCACATCATTATGGAATACACCTTGGTCAATCACAGCAGGATTTTGCTGAGCAATCACAACTTGCTGCTCATCTAATTGGTGTAACCGTGCTATAGCTTCACAAGCCTCAAAGGTTTGCCTTGCTGGATATTTCTTTGGTTGAATAAAACGACTATCAAAAGCATGACGACCGTGAACAAAAAACTCAACGCCAGCTTCACCATATTCACGACAAAAGCGGGTGTGATTGGCCGCCCCTTCATCGCCAAAATGATTCACCGAAGGTAAAGCGCTATGATGATGGAAATGTTGTTCACTCGAAAACATCGCTTTTAAAATCTTACCTGTTGTCACATGCTCGATTGAACGGTGAAACTGATTAACTAAATTAGCTGGGGTGAAATGTACTCGCTTATCAACAGTATCAGCAGATGGCGATACTGTGGCTGCATTGGCTGTCCACATACTGGAAGCTGAATAGCAAGATGCTAGTAACTTGGGATTATGTTTTGCTACCTGCTGGATAATATTTTTATCTGAGCCAGAAAAGCCCAAACTACGGAGCGTAGCAATATCTGGTCTTTCTTGTGGTGCAATGATCCCTTGTACTAAGCCTAGATCAGCAAGGGTTTTCATTTTTGCCAGCCCTTGTTTCGCTGCTTGCTTAGGATTAGACGCTTTGGCGCTGTTCTTAGCTGACGCAAGATTACCGTAAGCTAAACCGCTGTAATTATGCGTCGGGCCCACTAAACCATCAAAATTCGCTTCAAATGCTTTCATTTTCCATCCATGTCATCCGCTAAATACATAGCAATTAACATAACAAAATTTTTACATTTACCGCAACAAAACACGTTTATGTCTAATTAGTCATTATTTATAGATTATTATTTTATATCGTTCGTAAGTTTCCTTTATATAGGCTTGTTTTCTGCACTTATTGTAAATTAAATGAATAACTACGCAGTTTTAGGTAAAAAAAAGCAGCCACTAAGGGCTGCTTTTATATTCTATTTTTCTATTTAGTGACCGCTATCTATCTTAAATGCATTGTGATCAAACAGTGAATTCATAATATCAACAGAAGAAGCCCCATCCACTAACCCAAGATCATGGGCCGGATGAATATTACCTAAGACAATATTTTGCGTCTTACCGTCATCTGTTGTGATATCAAGATTAACATTACCTTTATCATCAACACCTGCACTTACATGATCCAATAAGTTATCCATATCTGACTTACCACTATCATCATTGCCAAGCAATTCTCGGATATCAATCTTATCTTTACCAAGCTCAAAATCAGCAATAGTATCGGTATTATTGCTATTAGATAGCGATGTTTCATGCCAAGTAAAGAGATCATCACCAGCACCGCCAGTTAAGATGTCATTTCCAGTACCCGCGAGTAAATTGTCGTCACCATCGAAACCAAATAAAGACTCACCTTGGCTATCTGCGATTAAGTCATTGCTCTCTTCATTACCAAAGTTCTTACTAAGCTCAAGGCTGCCGTTATTCAATAACGTTGTCACTTTATCCGTTGCAGTCATCTCACTAGATGTACTACCAAATAAGTCATGGTTAGACACACCATCTAGAATGATATTCTGCACTACCTTATCTTGATCGTTAGAGATCTGAATTAAGGTACTCCCATCTTGCTCAGTGATATTCAGACGATTATTCAAATCCGCTAATGAGTGAATATCTTTCGTGTCTAATGCATCACCTAGGCTGATAGTATCGATACCAACTTCAAAGTCCATGATCTTATCTGTCGCAGGGGCATCTGCCGTACCGAAATCACTTTCTGACCATAGGAAGGTATCTTTCACCCCATCACCATGACCGCCTAGCTCCCCACCCCATAGAATGTCATCACCAGCACCACCAACAAGGATATCAGAGCCTAAACCACCAACCAGTACATCATCACCATCACCACCGTAAAGCGTTGCTGCTGCAGTACTGTCGATGATCAGATTATCGCCACTCACATTTGAATTGTGACCAATAACGTTATTTGTTTGCGATAAATCATCTACAACGATATTGATATTTACAGGTGCAGATTCTGCATAAGAGCCATCAGATTCAGTCGAAACCGCGACAACATTAATTGAGTGCGTACCTTGGTCAAGATCTTTGATATACAAGCCATCAACCTTGTCAGCTGGCACTTCCCAATGACCATTACCAAGATCTTTACCAATAACATTACCGTCTTTATCAACAACCTGACCTGAACCTAAATTCGTTAACTTAACGGTTAAGGTTTCAGATGCATCTGCGGATGCCGCAGCAATTAAGCCAATCAGTGGCAACATGGTACCAACAGAGCTTCTTATCGCTGCTGTTTGTAAATGTTCCGGACTGATACTTAATGATGGCGCATCTGCTTTAGGAGCTACATTAATTTCAACTTTATTAGTTGCAGCTTGGTTACCGCCAGAGCCTGTATTGCCGCCATCGTTAGTCGTAATGGTTAACTCATCTTTACCACTGTAATTTTCATCGCCGGTATAACTTACCCCACTATTAAATACGGCATTAATATCATCCATTGAACCTTCAAGCGTGACATTACCGACTCCATTTTGAACCACTTTCACTGGGCTGTTATCTGGCAATGTAATCGTTAATGAACCATGAGCTACACTTAGCTGTACCGACATACCAGTATTATTGGCTAGTTCATTAAAGTCGACGTCTGATACTTGTAATCCAGTGATAACAGTAGCAACGTCTTCATCTGCCGCAATACTGGTTGGTACATGGTTAACAGGCGCATCGTTAACCGGTGTCACCGTGATATCAACCGTATCGATATCCGTTAATACGCCACCTGCACCAGCGTTACCGTTATCGCTGGTAGTCATGGTTAACTGATCTTTACCTGCATAATTCTCATCACCGGTATATTTAATACCGTCAGCAAGTAATGTGTTGATCTTATTGATATCACCACTGATAACTAACTTACCGTCACCATTATCAACAATATTCAAACCTTGCGTATCAGTTGCAATAATCGCTAACTGGCCATGACCTACTGCTAACGTCACCGTCATGTCACCTGATGCGCCATTTTCCTTCGCATCTACATCACTGATCTTAAGACCACTGATCACATGGCTGCTGTCTTCATCAACAATAAATGCATCAGGTACCGTGTTCACTGGCGCATCGTTAACAGGCGTCACCGTGATATCCACGCTATCAGTATCGGTTAGAGCACCACCTGCACCAGAATTGCCGTTATCGTTGGTTGTCATGGTTAAGCTATCAGTACCGTTAAAGTCTTTATCACCAACGTAATTGATGCCTTTATCCAATAGCTGATTGATCTTAGTAATATCACCTTCAATGGTTAATGTGCCATCACCATTACCTTTGATCACCAGACCTGTTGTATCGACACCATCAGCAATACTTAATTGACCATGCTGTACACTTAACGTCACCGTCATGTTCATTACTGCATCATGATCATGACTATCTACATCAGTCACTTGCAGGTTCTTGATCACGAGTATTGCATCTTCTTCAACTGTTAGCGGATCCGTTGGCATATGGTTTACAGGTGCATCGTTATCAGGCGTCACATCAACGTGGATTGTTTTATCCACCGCAACGCTATCTGTACCAACAACACCGTTATCCACCGCACGAATATCGAAATCTAGATCACCCGTCCAAACCTTACCGTCAATCACAGTTTGGTTGTTCGCATCACCTGGGTGGAAGGTCAATGTATCAAGCTCAGAGCCATCAACTTTAATGACCCATGAACCATCTGCTTGTTTTTCACAGCTGCCTTTTACACCATCCGGTAATGTAAATGAACTTGAATCAGGCACATTAGTAATGGTGATTTGTAGTGATTCCGCCCCATTTTCATGCACATTTGAATTTGGGTTCTTAACGGTGTTTTCGTCATCATAAGCTTTAATGCCTAAATCCAACGTGATTGAACCATTTTCATCACCAGATGCATTTGGGTTTACATCTGTATCGACTTTATCAGCAACTGGCTGAACATCAATAGTGATGGTTTTACGGTTTTCAGCTGGCTTGTCTAAGGTTTCTTCTTTTGAATACACCACAATATCGATATTAACTGTACCGCTGAAATCTTTCGGTGGCACAATTTTCACGCTACTTAAATCAAATGATTCCCCCGAACCGCTAAGTGTCCAAACACCACTACCATTATTGGTTGCGCCTTGAACAATAAAGCCATCCGGTACATTTTCTAACTTAATAGAAACAATATGCTCAGAGCCATCGCTGTCTTGTAGTGTTCCACCAACACCACTTAATGAAATAGCGGTATCTTCATTACCGACAATCGGTGTCTCAGTACCATGCCATTTAACTTCGTCATTAACAGCAACGACATCAAAACTCACTGTGTTATCAAATGTCTTTGATGCTGATACTTCTTTGCCACCAGCCGTTTCATCATAAACAGTGGTATCAACAACCGTGGTTTTCACATCAATATCAACCTTGCCGCTAAAATCAGGCGCTGGACGGAAATGAATATTCCCCATCTGGCTAGCATCAATGGTGATAGATGAACCTAGTACATTGCCATTTGCATCAATAAACACACCATCGGCACTGTCTTTAAGCGTTAATGTCACAGACTCAACGCTCTCTTTACCGTCAGTTAGCTCTGTGCTGACATCTTTTAGTGCTACAGATAGATCGAGCTTGATATCTCCATCTTCATAAGCAACATCTTTATAAACTTGCTCTGTTTTATCATCAGAAGACGAGATCGGCTGCTTATCACCGTTTAAGCCTTCAGTTTCAACCACGTTGATTTCAACCGATTTAGGTCCATCCACTTCAGGTGCAATTTGCACTGAAATCGTGTCAGTTTGTGTTTTGTAATCACCACTTTCGGTATCGGTAGTCACAAACTTCACATCTAGCTTAAAGTCACCGGCAAAATCTTTCGGCAAGTTAATGTGAATGCTAGATAAGTCCACTTCACCATTCGCAGATACCGGTACTTTCAGTACATACTCACCTGTTACGTGATTATAATCAGCTCCAGAAATCGAAGCCCCATCTGGTAGATTTTTAGCATCAATAACAATGGTTAACTCATCATTCAATTGATGACCGTCAGCGGTACTCACTTTTAGGATGTGATCGGTAATTTGTTTACCTAAATCTACCGTGTGATCTTCTGTACCCGTTACAACGTGATCTTCAATGATGATGTCTGCAGCTTTTTCATCATGACTTTCAGTATTCTTACTAAAATCAAGCGTAATAGTGTCTTTCTTAACCACTAATGCACTTGGATCACCATCGTCACTTAAATCTTGAACCATAGCGCTAATTTGTAGCACTAGAGTCTCTTTAAAGCCTTCTGGTGCTTTGATCTGCAAGTTGCCTAATTGCGACTGAGGAATCGTCCAACTACCATCACCATTGTTAATACCACCAACAATCACAAAACCTTCAGGAATAGGTTCTAGTACGACTTGCTGAATAACTTCAGAGCTGGAATTATCGTCATTAACCCAAGTGATTTTGCCATCTGAGTCAGCACCATTAGAGAGATCAATTACACCATCACTGTCACAGCTAATATTGGTAACAGTTTTGCCGTCATCACTTACAACTAACTGACCATCGCTTTCCACAACAGCTTCAATATCAACGGTTAAAGTACCTGTAATATCTTTCGTTACCGTCTCTTTATCACCATCAACATCCGTCTCTGATACCGTTACTGTTGAAGTTAACGTGATATCTTTATCCGAATCTTCTGGCGCATGCAGTGTTAACTTAGTGCCATTCAATAACTGTTGTAATTGGCTATCAGTAAAGGTGATTTTTCCTGATGCATCGGCAACTAATAACGTATCACCCAAGAACAACTGGTAACCTTGTGGTAAACCGTTTAATGCAACAGCCGTAATATGTTCTTTCGGATCGGTAAACTCAGGTGGTAACCAATCAATTTGAATCGGTTGATCTTCAAAACCCTTAGAAACCGTACCGTAATCTGTCGCATCAATCTCAGGCGTAACATGAATAACCAATTCGCCATTAAACGCCTTACTCGCACCATCGTTTTCAGTCACCACGACTCGTACATCAAGCGTAATGTCTTCTGTGCTATTTTCAGGTGGTACGATTTTTACATCATTTAACGTTGTCAGATTAACCTGATAAATAGGCTGACCGTTTTTATCTTCACCAGCATAAACCAGTGTTTGAAGGTTACCGTTCTGATCGTACAGTTTTGCCCCTTCTGGAATACCAGAAACCACAATACTTAAGGTTTCAGAACCATCAGTTTTACCATCAACCGTGTGCTCACCTGATACCACTTTAAAATCAAACTTCGCGCTACCGTCTTCTTTGATCGTGGTTTGTAAGCCAATTTTACCGTTATCTAAACGGGTCCAATCAGAATTTTCTGATTCAATTCTCGCCTGATCAACCACACCGGTTAATGCAATATCAATCGATTGTGGACCAACAACTTTCTCGCTAGTTTCCGTTGTCACATTACCATTAGCATCAGTAATGGTTGCAACATCTCGGATCACACCATTGACTGAGATACTAAAGTCAACGTTGCTATCTAATGGCGGCTGAAGTGATAGACCGTTCAAGTCTTCATATTTAATTTCATACACACCATCAGCATTTGGCGTCAGAAGTTGATCATTTAAGTACAATACCGCACCTTCAGGAAGTGCTGAGATTTGTAGGAATAAATGCTCAGAGTTATCGGTATTATCATCTAACGACACAAAGTTAATGTGCGTTGATAGATCAATGCGCTCATCTTCTTTCGATTCAACACGCGTTACTTTTAACGTGCCATCATCAGCTTGAGGATTTACATTGATAACAATTTCTTTCGCAGTCGATTCTGCTGTCTGATGGCCATTAACAAAGTTATCAAGCTCTTTACTTTCAGCTGTGATAGACAGTTTAATATCACCACTAAAGTTATCAGCAGGGTTCACCTCAACAGACTTCATTTGCTCAGCATCTACTTTGTAAATACCTGACCCTGGTGATGTTTCAACTAATGTTTGACCATCAATTTCTAATGTACATTTATCTTGGTACTCTTTTGGTACCGTAATGTAGTAGAACAATGCTTCAGAGCCATCGGTATCTTGCAGATCAGCAACAACACTTAGCTGAACATTAGAACCATCTTCATCAACAACATAATGTTCAACAGAGCTTGCACTCCATGTTGGCGTATCTGCAATACCCTGAACATCAATCGAGAACTCACCATTCATTACTGGGTGGTTACCACCATCAGTGGTATTCACTTGTGCACTAACATCAAATTTAATACCGTTTGCAGAGGTCGAGAAATCTTCTGCAGGAACAAAAGTCACGCCTTGTAGGGTGTAATTCTCACCGCTAGCATCTGCTGTAAATGCACTTGCAGGAATAGTGATTGAACCATCGCTATTAACAGCTAAAGGCTGACCGTTAAACATAAAGACGCCATGCGCTTCGCCTTGCGGGTGAATAGTCACAGTGCCAATGTGCTCACCACGATCATTATCACCAACATTGATGCTCATATTGATCGCAATACCATCACGATTTACATCAACATTATCGTTAGGATCGGTTGAGTGACGACCGTCTTCTTCCTGACCAATGCTGTTTTGCAAGCTTAAGGTTGCATCTTTATCCGACACTTCAAGCGTGATCGTACCTTGTGCCTTATCACCGTCGCCATCGGTTACTTCAAAGCCAATATTTTTAAGGATCTCTTCTTGGTTATGATCCAAATTATCGTTCGCAGCAAAGTAAGTATCACCATTAGGTTTGATCATAAGATCACCTAACTTTTGACCATTCTCTGTTACTTCATAAATACGATAACCGCCAGACTCAGGCAATGTTGATAAATCAATATGCTGTCCATCAACAATCAATGCTGTGACTTGTGCACCATCCGCACCGGTACTCACAATCACATTTTCCAGTGTCGTCGTGCTGTGCTCAACCGTATTTAGCGTTACATCATGTACAGATGGAATATCATCTTTAATTGATACATCAATATTGACTGTACCGCTGGTATCACCATCTTTATCAACGGCATAAACAGGAAATTCAATCTTAAACTCATCTTCACCTTGAGTGGGATGATCTATTGTCCCTTCCAGCTTAAATATATAACGACCATTAGGTAACAAGGCATAGGTGAAGACAACTTGTCCATTCGCTATCCCTTGATAAGTACCCACACCTGTCTGCTCAAGAACAACGTCGTGGCCTTCTGACTTAATGGTATTTTGAGCATTAAACGCTTCTACATCGACCTTAAAGTTAGACACATAGTCACTGCCTTGATCGACTTGAATATCACCCAGTGCTGTTACGCCATCTTTTGATGTATGTGAACCACCCGCTAATGCATCTTCATCAACACTGATAGCTGGAGCAGAAATAATGATAGGTGCGGCACCATCATTAATGGTGATTTGCGCATTTACATTATTGGCAAGGTTATCACCGTCAGTGTCTTTGACTTGGACCGGCACATCGATAACAATCTTATCGCCATCAACACTTACAAAACCTGAGGTTTCACTACCATGATGATCTAAAGGCGCATGTTGAGTAATGGAAACTTTCACGTCTACATCATGACCATTAGCTGCCTGTACTGCTGAAACCGCAACCGTTAGAACGACTTGACCATTAGCAGTACCGATTAGCTGACCATCGTGATAGCTAAAGCTAATTTTTGAACCAGATGCTGTTAACTCTGACTGCAACTCATCAATTAATGCCGAAAGATGTGTACTATCGATTGAAACCTTAGTTGGATCTAAACGGTCAACGCCAGCTTTCACCGCAATGTCAACATCACCTGAAACAGGGTAACCTTGTTCACCTGCTGTCGGTTGTAAATCGCCTTCAGTAATAACGATAGAGCCAGTTTCGCCACCTTTTGCATCCTCACCATCATGAATATTGATCGTGATCTGACCCGGCTTGCTGTTATCACCGTCATAGTCTTGAGCAACGACATCTAGCTTAATAATTTCATTATCAGCATTCTTGTCATCGACCTGATCAATCGGTTGTTTTTGTTCAACAACGTAATGACCATTAACATCAATCTTGATTTCCATCACAACTTGAGATGGATTGTCTTTTAATACTACGGTGATTGTAGAGCCATCAGCACTTAATGAGTACGTCGTTTCATGACCATTACTGGTTAAACCATCCAACGATGATTGGTTACCTTTAAAGTACACTTTCGCGACTTGGTCACTGCCCGTATCAATATCAATAGTGCCAGATGCTGTTGCTGTGCCTGATACCCCTTCTTCCAAGGTTGCTGTTGAATCATGACCAAACGAAGGCTTCTGACCATCTTTAATCGTAATGTTCACATCAACGGGTTTGTCTAACGCGTCACCATCGGTATCTTGCATTTGAACAGGTACATCAATAGTGATCTTACCGCCGGTAACATCAACATAGGTGCCGTTTGATTTTATGTGATCAAGAGGCAAAGCCTGATGAATGGCCAAATCAACAGTCACATCACCATTCGCTGATGAAGACGGCGTCATGCTAATACTTACCGCTTCTTGACCACTTGTTGTCACACCCGTAATAGTGATTACACCATTAGCATCAGTGTGAACAGTGAAAGTCAGTGCTTCACCATTTGACGTTAAGCTATTGAGCTCTTTTACTAAATCTACTTGTGCGCTATCAGCAATCTTCAAGCTATTAGCAACTAATGCATCATCTGTGGCATTAACTGTAAAATACGTATCTGCTGAAACAGGGTAACCCTTACCAGCTTTAGGATCTTCAAGATCACCTTCTGTAATCGTGATGTTTGCTACAACACCCTCACCGGTAGGGTTTAGACCATCTTTAATATGGATCTCTAATTGACCCGTATTACTGATATCACCGTCTTTATCTGTTGCAGTAACAGCCAGATTAATATCAACGGTATCGCCTTTGCTGTTGTCTTGCTCAATTGGCAGATGTTGATGAACCGTGTAACTACCATCGACATTGATTTCAATCGTCATTACCGCTGCGCCATCATTCGCGCCACCGTCAATCACAACTTTAATTTCATTACCATCAACCACATAACGGGTTGCTTGGTTATTAGATACAATCCCTTCAAGTGATGGCTGAGACTGCGCAAAATCAATATGTGCAATATCATCAGAGCCCACATTTAGCGGGATTTTACCTGTTGCGGTTGCACCATTTTCTGTTTCAGTGATCGTTGTACCTTTATCGATACCAAATTCAGGGTTCGCACCATCAACAATCGTGATATCCACATTGGCAGGTTTGTCTAACCAATCACCATCGGTATCTTTCGCCTGTACAGGGACTTTAATCGAGATGTCATCACCATCGACAGTGACAAAACCTGAACTGTTACCTGAAGCCTGATGATCCAGTGGTTGTTCTTGGATGATTTTGACTTCGACATTAACGTTTTGACCCGCTTGCGTTGGGGTTAATTCAACACGTACAGCAACCGTATCAGTACCTGCGATGGTACCGACCAAGTTACCATTGGCATCAATCGTAAAGGTTAATGGTTTGCCGCCGGATGTAAGCTCTGCGTTGAGCTCTTTAATTAAATCCGCTTGCTGCGTCGCATCAATGGCAACGGTGGTTGGATCGAGGCGATCTTCACCCGCAACCAGCGTAAGCTCACCGGTTTTCTCTACCGGATAAGTGGTATCTG